>JBEVGQ010000068.1:0-2642 GCA_040511655.1 Aeromicrobium sp.
AAGTTCGGCGGCGGCGGCTACAAGGTCTCCGGCGGTCTCCACGGCGTCGGCGTCTCGGTCGTCAACGCGCTGTCGACCAAGCTCTACGTCGAGGTCAGGCGCGACGGCTACCGCTGGACGCAGTCGTTCACCTACGGCGAGCCCGACGCCCCGCTCGAGCGCCACGAGGCGACCGACGAGACCGGCACCACCACGACCTTCTACGCCAGCGCCGACATCTTCGAGACCGTCGAGTACAGCTACGAGACGCTCGAGAAGCGCTTCCGCGAGATGGCCTTCCTCAACAAGGGCCTCGAGCTCGTGCTGCGCGACGACCGGCCCGACGTCGAGGGCACCGAGGGCCCCAAGGGTGACGACCGTCCCCGTGACGCCCGCTTCCGCTTCGACAAGGGTCTGGTCGACTACGTCGACCACATCAACGTCGGCAGCAAGTCGCCGATCCACCGAGACGTCATCTCGATCGAGTCCGAGGACGAGTCGAAGGGCCTGTCGCTCGAGATCGCGATGCAGTGGAACGACAGCTTCATCGAGTCGGTGCACTCCTTCGCCAACACGATCAACACGCACGAGGGCGGCACGCACGAAGAGGGCTTCCGCGGAGCGCTGACGGCGACGGTCAACAAGTTCGCCACGGCGCAAGGCCTGATCAAGAAGGCCAGCGACAACCTCTCGGGCGAGGACATCCGCGAGGGTCTCACCGCGATCATCTCGATCAAGCTCGAGGAGCCCCAGTTCGAGGGCCAGACCAAGACCAAGCTCGGCAACAGCGAGGCCCGCTCGTTCGTCCAGTCGGTGCTCAACGAAGAGCTCGGCGCCTGGTTCGAGCAGAACCCCGCCGAGGGCAAGACCATCGTGCGCAAGTCGATCGACGCCGCCACGGCGCGCATGGCGGCGCGCAAGGCGCGCGACCTGGCTCGCAACCGCAAGGGCCTCATGGGCGGCGGCGGGCTGCCCGGCAAGCTGGCCGACTGCCAGTCCCGCAACCCCGAGGAGTGCGAGATCTTCATTGTCGAGGGCAACTCGGCCGGTGGCTCGGCCAAGGGCGGCCGCGATCCGTACGCCCAGGCGATCCTCCCGCTGCGCGGCAAGATCCTGAACGTCGAGAAGGCCCGCATCGACAAGATCCTGCAGAACACCGAGGTGCAGGCGATCATCTCGGCGCTCGGCACCGGCGTGCACGAAGACTTCGACATGGCCAAGCTGCGCTATCACAAGATCGTGCTGATGGCCGATGCCGACGTCGACGGCCAGCACATCTCCACCTTGCTGTTGACACTGCTGTTCCGGTTCATGAAGCCGCTGATCGACGCCGGCCACGTCTACCTGGCGCAGCCCCCGCTCTACAAGATCAAGTGGACCAACGCGCCGGCCGAGCTGGCCTACTCCGACAGCGAGCGCGACGGGCTGCTCACCGCCGGCGCCGCGGCGGGTCGCCGGCTCCCCAAAGAGGCACCGGTCCAGCGCTACAAGGGTCTCGGCGAGATGAACGACTCCGAGCTGTGGGACACCACGATGGACCCCGCCCAGCGCATCCTGCGTCAGGTCACCCTCGAGGACGGCGCGATGGCCGACGAGATGTTCACGATCCTCATGGGCGAGGACGTCGAGCAGCGGCGGTCCTTCATCCAGCAGAACGCCAAAGACGTCCGCTTCCTCGATATCTGATCTGACAGGCCTCCCATGACTGACACCACGCCTCCCCCCGAGCACGACCGCATCGAGCACGTCGAGCTGCAGGTCGAGATGCAGCGCTCGTACATCGACTACGCCATGAGCGTGATCGTCTCGCGCGCGCTGCCCGACGTGCGCGACGGGCTCAAGCCCGTCCACCGTCGCGTGCTCTACGCGATGTACGACGGTGGCTACCGTCCCGACCGCGGCTTCTCCAAGTGCAGCCGCATCGTCGGCGACGTCATGGGTCAGTACCACCCGCACGGCGACACCGCGATCTACGACACCCTTGTGCGACTGGCCCAGCCGTGGGTCATGCGCGCGCCGATGATCGCCGGTCAGGGCAACTTCGGCTCGCCGGGCAACGACGGTGCCGCCGCGATGCGTTACACCGAGTGCCGCCTCGCGCCGATCGCCATGGAGATGGTGCGCGACATCGACAAGAACACCGTCGACTTCCGCCCCAACTACGACGGACGCTCGCAGGAGCCGACGGTCCTTCCGGCCCGCTTCCCCAACCTGCTGGTCAACGGCTCGGCCGGCATCGCGGTCGGCATGGCCACCAACATCCCTCCGCACAACCTCACCGAGGTCGCCGAGGGCGCGCAGTGGGCGCTGGCCCACCCCGATGCGTCGCAGGAAGAGCTGCTCGAGGCTCTCATGGAGCGCATCAAGGGCCCCGACTTCCCGACCAAGGGCCTCATCGTCGGCACGCAGGGCATCGACAACATGTACCGCACCGGGCGCGGCTCGATCACGATGCGCGGCATCGTCGAGATCGAGGAGGACGCCAAGGGCGGTCTCAGCCTGGTGGTCAAGGAGCTGCCCTACCAGGTCAACCCCGACAACCTCGCCGAGAAGATCGCCGACCTGGCGATCTCCGGACGCGTGCAGGGCATCGCCGACGTCAACGACGAGTCGTCGTCGCGCGTCGGGCGTCGTCTGGTGGTCAAGCTCAAGCGCGACGCGGT
>JBEVGQ010000069.1:0-2612 GCA_040511655.1 Aeromicrobium sp.
CGGCACCTGGTGCCGGGGATCTTCCGTTGTCCCGAGCTCTCGCGTCCTAGAAGCGGGAGAACGGCCTCGGCGTCGCGTAGCCGAAGGTCGCGTTCTCCGCGAAGGCGTTGACCCCGAAGGTGGCGTTGAGCGCACCGGCCGCCGTGTCGGTCAAGGTGAGCTTGACCAGGCCGAGGCGGGCGTTGTCGCTGAACCGGATCTTGAACAGGTCGACCCGACCGACGTTGCCGACGGTGCCGTTCACGACGCCGCTGACCCGGCCACGGCCGAGGTCGATGTAGAAGTTGCGCAGCTCGATCGTCGCGGCACCGGCCGTCAGGCTGATCCCGCCGCTGTGCTTGATCCGCAGGCTGCCCAGTGAGTAGCCCGTGATCGGGAAGTTCGCTGCCAGGGTGCCCTTGTAGGGGTAGGCCTTCGCTCCGTCCAGCGGGGCCGGGCTGATCCCTGCGCCTGTGACGAGGTCATAGACCGCCGGGGCGACCACCACCTGGGTGTAGCCGACCTGCTTGCGGGTCTTCGCCTCTGCCGTGCCGGTGCCGGCTGCGACCAGCCCGACCGACACCAGCACTGCCATCAGCACGGCCATCATGGTGCGTCTCATGTCTGCTCCCTCTCCAAGGACCCGGGCACGTCCCGGCTTCACCCCCTCTTCCGGGCCGAGGCCGTGGGTGGATGCAGGTGTCCTGAGATTTCTTCTCTCGGAGGTGTTCGTGGCTCGTGGCAGACTCGCGCCATGGTCGACTGGAGCGACGGCGCGCTCACCGACGAGTCGACGTACGCCGTCGGCAAGCGGTTCTGCTCCGGCGACGAGTCCGCCCTCGCGGAGGCGTACGAGCGCTGGTCGCCGCTCGTCTACACGATCGCCGTGCGGGCCACGACCGACCGGTCGATGGCCGACGACGTCGCCCAGCAGGTCTTCGTCAAGGCGTGGCGCAGCCACGAGCAATTCGACCCGGACCGACGACCGCTGCCCGCGTGGCTGGTCGGGATCACCCGGCACGTGCTCGCCGATCTCGCGCAGCAGCGGGACCGGGAACGACGGCTCACCGACCGTCTCGCGCGCCAGCACCCCGAGGCGCCCGTGCACGAGCCCGACTCGGTCGTCGACGCCGTGGTGATCTCCGAGGGACTGGCGCAGGTGGAGCAGCCGCGGCGGCACATCCTCGAGCTCGCCTTCTTCAGTGGTCTCACGCATGCGCAGATCTCGCACCGGCTCGAGCTCCCGCTGGGTACGGTGAAGAGTCACATCCGCCGAGGACTGCTGCAGCTCCGTGACGTCGTGGAGGTGACCGATGAGCCATCCTGACCAGGAAACACTCGTGGGCCTCGCCCTCGGGGACGAGCACGACACCGCGCTCGCTGCGCACGTCCAGGACTGCCCCGACTGCCGGGGCGAGGTGGACCGCACCCGCACCCTGCTCGCCGGTGCCGACCAGCTGACCGGTGGCGTGGAGCTCGAGCGACCTCCCGACCACGTCTGGGAAGCGGTGCGCCAGGAGCTCGCCGCCGACGACCGTCCCCGTCCCGTCGCGGCAAGGCCACGCCGTCCGTGGTGGCAGCCCGCCGCAGCGGCAGTGGCCGGTCTCGCGGTAGGAGTCGCCGCGACGATCGGTGTCGCCGCCACGAACGACGACGGCCCCACCCCCGTGCCCAAGCCAGATCCCACGACGGTTGCTCGCGGGGACGTGACGCCCTTCTCGGCCGGCAGCACCACGACCGGAACAGCCCAGGTCGTGCGACGCGACGGCGCGCGGACGCTGGACGTCGACCTCTCGGGGACGCCGGCGCCCCGCGACGACTACGTCCAGACCTGGCTGTTCGACCCGAAGACCAACGAGATGATCGCGATCGGCGTGATGGACGGCGACTCGTCCAGCTTCCCGATCCCGGCCAGCGTCGACCTCGACACCTACACCTCGGTGGACATCTCGCTCGAGCCCCTCGACGGCAACCCCGCTCACTCGGCCACCAGCCTGGCCCGCGGCGAGCTGCGTCCCAGCTGATCCCTCAGTCGGAGACCACGACCACCGAGGCCGCCGTACCCCGGACCGGGACGTCGGTGCCCACACCGGGCACGTGCAGCGGCAGGTCCATCGGCGTGACGATGCGGACGACGACGGTGTTCGCCGTCGTGCTGACCGAGTAGTCGAGGCCGGGGAAACGGCGCCGGATGCCGCTGCTCGCGAAGTAGGCCGCGACGTAGCGGCGGGCACTCGCCGGGTCGATCTCTGCGCGCTTGCCGAGGCCGTGCTTGTAGACCTCCTCGCCCTGGATGCCGTCGGTCGCGGCGAGGGCGGCAGCGTCAGCGGCCGAGTTGAGCCCCTGCCTGCGGAGGTAGGCCGCGGAGGCGTCGACGACGACCGCCACGAGCATCGCCACGACGACGGCGAAGCCGATGATCAGGGGCGTGACGGAGCCGCGGTCGTCGCGCGCGAACCGGCCTGGTTTCGACAGGCTCGACCGACGGCCGGGCCTCACGGCCTGGCCTCGCGGAAGGTTCCGTACGGCGCCTCGTGGTCGGCATCCACCCGGATGGCGGGGGTGTTCGCGCCCAGGGCAGCCGGCATCAGTGGCAACGCGACGGACGAGCGAACTTCGGCGCGCACCACCGA
>JBEVGQ010000070.1:0-8211 GCA_040511655.1 Aeromicrobium sp.
CGGGCGGTGTCGGCGCGCTCGCCGACCAGCCAGATCTCGCGCCCGACGAACAGCGGCCACGTCGCGACGCGCAGCGGCTGCACGAAGGCGAACGGGCGGCGGCGCAGCACGTCCTTGACGGTGCGGACCGCCAGCGCGGCCTTCCAGCGCAGCCCGGCGAGCGGACGCGGGTACGCCTGCGCCACGAACTCGGCGTGCTCGGTGGCCGACGGGAACAGCTGCACCCGCCGGCCGTCGACCGTGATCGGGCGCGACGAGGCCAGCGAGCCTGGCGCCGCGCCGACCGGCACGACGGACGCGTCGAGCGAGATCTCCATGCCGGTGGTGCCGAGCGGCACCTGCTCGATCGGCACGTCGGCGACGAAGCCCGTCCAGCGGTCGGCGCCGTCCTCGTGGCGGAGGCGCGGCTCGGTGACGACGCTGAGCTCGCGGGTGCCGTCGGGACGCAGCCAGTGCAGCAGCAGTTTCTGATCGGCGGGCTGCTCGCCGTCGGTGCCGGGTCTGCGGCACGTGCCGACCAGGCGGATGGTGCGACCCGCGTCGACGACGTCGACGCCGTGCAGGCTGGCCGCGATGAGCTGGACCGGCTCGTCGATCACTGGCCCTTGGCCTCCAGCTCGGCGATCGCGTCGAGGATCGACTGCCGGGCGTGCGCGAGATCGGTGAGCGTGCGGGCCGACGAGCGGTCGACGGCGTCGCGCAGCTCGTCGACGGTGCCGGCCGTGGTGCCGGCCGCGCCGGCCTCCTCGCCGGGCGACGTCAGCAGGTACCCGACGATCGTCGCCTGCAGGGCCAGGATGCACAGCAGGCTGAGGTCGTACTCGTCGGCGATCGTGGCGATGACGCCGATCACGACGAGCACCGCCGTCGCGATCACGAGCACGAGGGTGCGCTCGGAGATCAGTCGACGCACGAGCGATCGTGCGGTGCGCTGCCAGGTGCTCATCGGACTCCTCGGGTGGTGGGAGGCGTGGTGGTCGTGAGGGCCGTGACGGATGCGGCGAAGGTTGCGGGGGCCAGCTCAGTCTCGCAGAACCGCAACGAGCGCTGCTGCTGCGCGGCGTGCAGCTCGGGGTCGGCGATCAGGCGCTCGACGGCTCCCGCGACGTCCGGGTCGTCGAGGTACAGTGCGGCCTCGCCGAGCAGGGGCCGCAGCGCCGGCTCGACCACGACGATGCACCCGCGCGACATCGCCTCGAGGGCCGGACGCAGCAGGGTGGCGCCGGCGATCTTGGTGGGCGGCACGACCACGACGTCGCACATGTCGTAGAAGGCGGTGGTGCCGATCGTCTCGGTGGTGAACCTCAGGGCGTCCGGTCGGATGCCGCCGCGACGCTCGCCCTCGAGCACGCGCACGTCGGCCGACGCGGGCAGCACGTCGGCGATGCCGCGGCGGTCGGCGACCTCGAACGCCTCGGTGGCGGCGTCGACCACGCCCACGACCGGGGCGCCCGTCAGCAGCCGCCGCGGGAACCGGGCGGGGCGCACGACCTGCATCGGCCGCGGCTCGTGCACGACGCCGGCGGCACCCGCCGCCGTGATCGCGGCGGCGACCTCGGCGGTCGCGGGCAGCCACTGGACGTCGACGTCGAACATCGTGCGCACGACCGACTCGACGTGCACCGGGTCCCACCCGACGGGCAGGCGGTCGGCGACCACCGCCACCGACGCGGGACGCATCGCGACCGCGTCGGCCGAGCGGGGCAGGGCCAGCAGGTCGACGTCGTGGACCAGCAGCACCCCGGGCGTCATCGGCGCCCCGAGCAGGGCCCAGTCGGTGACACGGCGGTACATCAGCTCGAGCAGGTCGGCGCGCGGGTAGTGGCGCTGGCGCGACGAGAAGCGCAGCGCGTCCATGCGTGCGACCCCCACCGTGAGACCGGCCGCGGCCAGCGCGGCGACCTCGTCGGCGGCACCCGCGTGGGCCAGCGGGCCTGGCCTTGGATCGGTCAGCACCACGACGTCGGGTGCCAGGTCGGCGTACTCGGTGCCCTCCATGTCGGGCGGCGCCGGGAAGGCACGCGTGCCGTCGGGCAGCGACGAGTGCGGCGATGTGAGGCCGGCGGCGATCTTGGCGTGCCAGTGGCGGAACGCGGAGTGGTACGTCGCGCGGGCCGGACGGTGCCAGCTGGGCCGGAAGTCCTCGCGCGACAGCGAGCCGCCGGTGAGCTGGTACAGCGACAGCGGCACCTTGAGGTTGACGATGCTCTTGAGTCCGTAGACCGTCGCGATGCGCTCGATGTACTCGGTGTCGGCGCCCTTGCGCATCAGGTCGAACGGTCCGAGCGCGTCGAAGACCTCGCGCTTCATCAGCAGCGACGGGGCGCTGTGGGCGAACGCCAGCGAGCCGACGCGGGTGATGTAGAGGTCAGTGTGCAGGCGGATGGCCTTCGAGAGGGTCGCGACCACGCCCGGGTCGGCGAACTCGGCCATCTGGCGCTCGAGGCGTCGCGGGTGCGACCAGTCGTCGCCGTCCTGGATGCCGAGGTACTCGCCGCGGGCGATCGACAGGCCGTGGTTGCGGGCCCGGTAGGCGCCGCCGTTGACGGGCATGCGGTGGTAGCTGACCCGTTCGTCGAGGGCCGTGGCGCGCTCGAAGACGTCCTCGAAACCGGCGGGGCTGTGGTCGTCGACCAGGATGACCTCGAGGTTGGCCCACGTCTGCTCGAGGATCGAGCGGGTCGCGGTGAGCAGGCTCTCGGTGGGCGACCAGACCGGCATGACGATGCTGATGAGCGGTCCGTCGACCGAGCCCGCGGGGGCGTCGGTGCGGACGGTGTCGAAGGGGCTGTCGGTGGCCTCGAAGCGCATCGGGTCGAGGCCGCGCTCGACGAACGGGGCGTTGAACCGCTCCTGCCACGTCTCGAGCGAGGCGGGCTCGACGCCGCGGAACGGGCTGACGAGGTCGAGGTTGACGGCCCAGTGGTACCACGACTCGGCGCTGTTGGTGGTGACGTCGGGCGTCGCCTGCGAGGTGTGCCGGCGCACGTAGTCGGCCCGGCCGACGGCCAGGTGGGCCTGGACGTCCTGACGGTCGTACTCGTGCGGGTTGCCGTCGCGGTCGGCGATCGTGCGCGCGAGGGCGAACAGGTCGGCCGCGGTGCGGAAGTTGCCGTCGGTGCCGAAGGCACGGCCCAGCATCAGGTAGGCGAAGCCGTACAGCGACGGGCTGTGCAGCGGCGCCAGCGTCTCGGCGCTGGGCGCGCGTCCGGCGGTCGCCTCTGCGGCCATCCCGGCGAGCTCGTCGACGCCGTAGTGTCCGCGCGACGCCTTGCGCGCCAGCATCTCCTCGCCGCCCTCGTACTCGTAGCGCAGCAACGTCGCCGCGAGGCGCGCGCTCGACATGACGCCGGAGTCGGCGAGGTGCGGGGGCAGGCCGTGGATCGGGGTGTTCACCGGTGGGACTGCTCGCTTCCGGGTCGACGACGTCGCAGGGCACGGTGGTGCCTCGCCAGAATACGTTCTCGCTGATCCGGCGTGCCGGGTGCTCCGTGCTGGGCGCAGGACGCTGGACGTCGTAGTCTCGCGCGATGAGGATCTCACGGCGATCGAGGCGGTGGTTGGTCGCGGCTGCGGCCGTGGCCGTCGTGACCACTGCGGTCGTCGTTCGGTCACAGGTCGGCGGCGAGCCTCCGGTCGACCGAGAACTGGCGGCGAAGATCCGTGCGACGGGTCTGACCCCGTACGTCGTCGAGCTCGAGGGCGCAGAGCTCGTCGATGTCGAGGTCGTCGACGGTGCGGTGTACACGTACTACGACCACGGCTACTTCGTGAACGAGAGCAAGAACTCCAACGAGCGGTACGGCTACAGCTTCACGGTCGCGATGTCGCCGTCGCGGCCGGGCGACCTGTGCGGTCCGAAGGGAAGCGGTCCGAGGAAGAACGGCGGGTCGTGCACCTCCAAGGGCGACTGGGCGTCATCGGAGTTCGAGGACATGGGCTCGTTCTGGCATCGCGTGGGCGACACCGACGTGACGATCGCCACCACGATCGACATGGATGACGACATCGGAGTCAAGGCCATGGCAGCGTTGAACGATGCCCGGCGCGTGTCGGTCGACTACCTCGCGCGGCGGTCGGACCCAAAGACCAAGCGATTCTGAGCTCGACGACGACTGGGCGATCTAGGCGATGCGCTGCTCGCTGATG
Source organism: Aeromicrobium sp. (assembly GCA_040511655.1). GTDB lineage: Bacteria > Actinomycetota > Actinomycetes > Propionibacteriales > Nocardioidaceae > Aeromicrobium. The sequence goes on from JBEVGQ010000070.1 coordinate 4,150, forward strand.
CGGTTGGGCAGGGTGGTCCAGTGCAGGGTGCCGTGGCCTTTCATGGTGTGGTGGCGTCGGCAGAGGGGGCCGAGGTTGTCGGCGCGGGTGGGTCCGTGGGGCCAGGGGGTGCGGTGGTCTTGGTCGCATCTGTTGGCGGGGACCATGCATCCGAGTGCTTGGCAGACTTCGTGAAGGTATTGCAGGGCGATGTCGAGGATGTCGGGGGCGAACCTGCCGAGGTATTCGTGGGTGAGGATGTCGCCGGTGACGGGGTGGGTGACGATGCGGTGCCAGAACGTGTTGCCGGTCGCGGCCACGGTCGCGATCCAGGTGGCGGGGACGGCCCAGCGTCCGTCGGCGGACTCGGCGAACCCGGGGACGGCGCCTGCGAGGACGTCGGCATCGATGGTGACGGCGATGTTCGCCGAGGCCGCGGACGCTTCTGCCTCGGAGCTGGCGCACCAGGCGACGAGGAGGTCGGCTTCGCGCTGGTGGGTGGTGCGGTCGTCGCCGTCATCGGTGGGTCGGCGGGCTTCGGTGTGGAGGCGTTGCTCGATGGCGGCGGCTTCGTGGGACGGGAGGTAGGCGCCCAGCCAAGACATCGAGTCGTCGCCGTGGGTGATCGACACGTGCCGGTCGCGTCGCTCGGCGTCGGCCCGCTCGACCGCGAGGTCGGCCTCGACGCGTTGCACGAACCTGCGCAGCCATTGCCGCAGCTCTGCGCCCGTGTGTTCAGCGGCGTAGTCGAGGACGAGTCGTTCGAGGCGGCGGATGGACTCGGCGCGGTGCAGCTTCTCGATGGTGGTCGAGATGTCGCGGACCTTGGCCCAGTCGAGGGTGCCGTGGGAGAACGCCTCCCACACCGTGGGGGCCTGATCGCGGACACGGTCGGCGGCCGAGAGTCGCAGGAGAACTTGTCCCTCGGACAGGTGGGTTGCCTCAGAGATGGTCAGCGGGATCGAGGACCGTTCGACCTGCCGCAACCGCACGGACTCGATCGAGGCGGTGCGTTCGATCTCGGCGTCGCGGTAGTCCAGCATCCGTGCCACCTCGAACCATTCGGCCCGGGCACGCCACGCCACGACGTCGCCGAGATCGGCGGGAGTCGGAGCGGTCGGGGTGGCCATACGTCCAACCTAGAACCCGCCACCGACACTCATCCATAGCGACGAACCGGGCTGTGCGCAATGCAGCTAGCCGAGCTCGACGATGACGGGAGCGTGGTCGCTGGCGCCCTTGCCCTTGCGCTCCTCGCGGTCGATCCAGGCGGTCTCGACGCGGGAGGCGAGGGCCTGCGAGGCCAGGACGAAGTCGATGCGCAGACCGCGCTTCTTCGGGAACGCGAGCTGCTGGTAGTCCCAGTACGTGTAGACGCCCGGCCCTGGGGTGTGCGGCCGCACGACGTCGGCGTACCCCGCGTCGACCACGGCCTGGAAGGCATCGCGCTCGGGCTGCGAGACGTGGGTCTTGCCCTCGAACGCCGTCACGTCCCACACGTCGTCGTCGGTGGGGATGACGTTCCAGTCGCCCGTCAGCGCGATCTGCGCCGTGGGGTCGTCGGCGAGCCACTGGGCCGAGGCCTGGCGCAGCCGCTCGAGCCACAGCAGCTTGTAGTCGTAGTGCGGGTGGCCGAGCTCGCGGCCGTTGGGCACGTAGAGGCTCCAGACCCGCACGCCACCGCACGTCGCGCCGATCGAGCGGGCCTCGACGATCTCGGGATCGCCGAACATCGGCTGGTCGTCGGCGAACTGGGTCGCGACGTCGTCGAGCCCGACGCGCGAGATGATCGCGACGCCGTTCCACTGGCTCAGGCCGCGGTGCGCGAACTCGTAGCCCATCGCGGAGAGCTCGAGACCGGGGAACTGGTCCTCGCGGCACTTGGTCTCCTGGATGGCCAGGACATCGATGTCGTGACGCTCGAGGAAGGCGGTCACGCGGTCGATGCGGCTGCGGACGGAGTTGACGTTCCAGGTCGCGATGCGCACGTCACGAACCTATCGCGTCGGTGCTTCGGGGGCGCCGTCGTCCTCGGTGTCCCAGGTGCCGTCGGCGTCGAACTCGCAGACCGTGAGCCGGTCGCGGCGCGCGAAGCCGGTGCAGAACGCGGCCCGGCCGACCATGTGGGCCGACACGGGCGCGGTCAGCAGCTGGAACAGCCCGATCAGCACGATGATCGTGACGTCGGACAGGTCGCGCAGGCGCAGGGCCAACCCGGCCAGGATCAGCAGCAGACCGACGGTCTGCGGCTTGGTCGCGGCGTGCATGCGGCTGAGCACGTCGGGGAAGCGGACGATGCCGATCGCGGCGATCGTCGCCATCAGGGAGCCGGCGACCAGCAGGGTGCCGGCGAGGACGTCGATCATGAGGCGTCCCTCCGCTGGTCGGTGCCGGTGGTGTCATCGGGGTCGGTGGGCTCGGCGTCGTAGGCCCGGCGGTCGGTGTCGGGCGCGGCGAAGCGCGCGATGCTGACCGAGCTGAGGAAGCCGACCAGCGACAGGACCACCAGGATCGACAGCGTGGTCGCATGCCGCTCGACGGCCGCTTCGATGCCGATCGCGCCGGCGCTGGCGGCGACGAAGACGTCGGCGGCCACGGTGCGGTCGAGCATCGTCGGGCCTCGGACGATGCGCACGATGCAGAGCACGCCCGTGATGGACAGCAGGACGACGCAGATGGTGCCGACGACGCTCATGGACGTCCTCCCACGCTCTGGCGGCAGGCCGTCATCTCCGAGTCGGAGCCCAGCGCGGCGATGACACGTGCCTCTTGTGCGAGGGCCTTGGCGCGGGCCCGCTCGACCGTGGCGGGCGTGCTGCCGTCAAGCAGGTGCAGCCAGATGATGCCGCGCCGGCTGTCGAGCTCGATCAGCAGCGACCCCGGGACGAGCGAGATCAGCTCGGCGGTGATGGTGAGCAAGAGCTCGCTGCGGGTGGCGAGCTGCACGCGGATGACCGCGCTGCGCGGGGGAGCCGTGGGCCGGACGGCGATCCACGCGACCTGCACGCTGGCGACGATCAGGTCGGCGAAGAAGGTGACGACCAACCGCGCGGCCGCGAGGGGCCGGAACCGACCGTCCCAGGAGACGGACGGGAACGGGAACACCGTCATGATCAGGAGCGCGGCCAGCACGCCGCCGAGCACGGTGATCGGCCCGACGTTGCCCCACAACAGCACCCACACGACCGTGAGGGCGATGACGACGGGCAAGCGGCTGAGGGCGCCGCGGCCGAGGCGCTGCATCATGGCGTCCCCCCGCCCAGCACGGCGACGATATAGCTGCTGCGGCCCTGCAGCTCGTCGGCTGCCCGCGTCGTGAAGTCGAGCAGGGGGCCCGCCACGACGGTGAGCGCGATCGAGCAGCCCACCAGCATCAGCGTGGGCACCACCATGCCGAGCGGCAGTCGCTGCTGCTGCTCGTCGTCGACCTTCCAGGTGCTGGTGCGCTCGGTCTTGGTGGAGACGCCCGAGCGCCCGTGCATCGAGCCGCCGTGCGAGTCGGCTCCGAGGTCCTCGCCCGCCTCGTGATCCGGCTCGGCCGGCTGCCAGAAGGCGCGGTTCCAGACCTTGGCGATCGCGTAGAGGGTCAGCAGGCTCGTGACGATCGCCGCCCCGACCGTGACGTACGAGAGCCAGCGGTGGTCGTCGACGCCGGCCTGGACGAGGGCGAGCTTGCCCAGGAAGCCCGAGAACGGCGGGATGCCGGCCAGGTTCATGGCGGGGATGAAGAACATCACCGACAGCATCGGTGCCGCGCGAGCGAGCCCCCCGAGCTTGTCGAGGTTGGTGGTGCTGCTGCGGTACTCGATCAGGCCCGCCACGAGGAACAGGGTGGTCTGGACCGTGATGTGGTGGGCGATGTAGAAGATCGCGCCCGACAGCCCTGCGGTGCTGCCGAGGGCCACGCCGAAGAGCATGTAGCCGATGTGGCTGACCAGGGTGAACGACAGGATGCGCTTGATGTCGGACTGGGCGACGGCGCCGAGGATGCCCACGACCATCGTGAACGCGGCGGCCCACAGCAGCAGCGTGCGCAGGTCGTTGTCGGGGAACAGCAGGGTCTGGGTGCGGATGATGGCGTAG
>JBEVGQ010000071.1:0-2689 GCA_040511655.1 Aeromicrobium sp.
CGTCGCCGGTCGGCGTCGTGGTCAATCACGTCGCCGACGAGAACGACCGGCGCAACGCGCTTATGGCGTTGGGCATCCATGGGAGTCGTCCCCTCATCCTGATCGCGTACGACGGTCCCCCCGAGGGGGCGGCGATGGTGGTCGAGCAGGTGGGACGCCGCGCCCTTGTCCGGCACGGCCCGGTCGGTGCCTTGACGGCCATCATCACGGTGGAAACTGTCTCCGAGACGATCGAGCTGCCCAAGGGAGCGCGCATGGGCATCGGACTGTCGGCAGATGCGCTCGAGGCGCCCCGGTCGTGGAACCAAGCGCGAACCGCCCTGCGCTTCGCGTTGCCGAGCACTCGGCACGGCGCTCCGCTCTCGGACTTCGAGGCGGTGGCGGTCCCGTACGGGCGTCTCGGCGTGTTCTCGTTGCTGGCGGACTACCTGCCGGTCGACCGGCTGACCGACAACGCGGACCTGGCAGCGCTCGATGATCTGGTGAGCGGCCCTGGTGGCACGGAGATGAAGCGCACGCTGGAGGTAGTGGGCGCGACCGAGTCAGTGCGTCGGGCCGCGGCGATCCTGCACATGCACCACAACACCGTGAGCCACCGGGTGGCTAGGGCCGAGCAGGCACTGGGGTACAACGTCAGCGAACCCTACGGTCGGTCCCGTTTGATGCTGGGCCTGGTGGTTCAACGGCTGCGGGACAACGTCGGTCTTTCGTACGCCCACGATCCGGATGACCCGTGACGCCCGTCACATAGGCGCCAGATGACCAGTGACCTGACTCACGCCCTCTGCGCATAGTTGCCGGGCGATGCGTATCGCGCGGCCGGCTCGGTCGCGCGCCGACCGACGTCAGGAGTCCTGCATGGCCGTGGACCAAGCCACCCAACAGTTGCTCGAACAGATGTCTGCCATGGGCGCACCTCCCATGCACGAGCAGTCGCCCGTCGAGGCTCGTGTGGGTGGCGCCATCGTGACTCAACTGATCGGGCCGGGGCCTGACGTCCGCCGCTCCGAGGAACATCGCCTGACGACCGCAGACGGTGATGACTTCCGGATCCGCGTGCTAGTGCCTGACGCAGCCGCCCGATCGGTCGTCGCGTACTTCCACGGTGGTGGCTGGGTCGTCGGCGACATCGACGGCTTCGACACCCTGGGGCGGATCCTCGCTAACGACACGCACAGCGTCGTCGTCCTGGTCGAATACCGCAAGGCGCCCGAGTCGCGCTACCCGGCGGCCGTCGAGGACGCCTGGCAGGCACTGCAGTGGGTCGACGAGCACGTCTCCGAGATCGCGGGCCGGCCCGTGCCGCTTATCGTGGCCGGTGACAGCGCGGGAGGCAATCTCGCGACGGTCGTCGCCCGTCGGGCGCGTGATGCCGGTGGCCCTGCCGTCAGCCAGCAGGTGCTCGTCTACCCCGTCACCGACGCCGACCTCGACAGCTCCACCTATCTCGATCCTGAGAACCAGCTGATGCTCGACCGTCACGGGATGATCTGGTTCTGGGACCACTACATCGACGTGTCACGCCGCGGCGAGCCCGACGCGTCCCCCTTGCGCGCCGACCTGGCCGGGCTCCCGCCCGCCGTGGTGCTCACCGCTGAGCACGACGTCCTGCGCGGTGAGGGCGAGGCCTACGCCGAAGCGCTGCACGCGGCCGGTGTGCCAGTCAGCAGCCGACGCTTCGAGGGCCAGATGCACGGCTTCTTCTCGATGGTGAACATCCTTCCCGGCAGTGCCGAGGCGCTCAAGTACGTCGCCGAGGCGATCAGCACCCACCTCGACACGCTTGATGACAAGGGGTCACGATGAGCACCGGAACCCAGCACGACGTCGTCGTCGTTGGAGCCGGCTTCGCCGGCATGTACGCCCTGCACCTGCTGCGCGAGAGCGGGCTGACCGTGCGCGTCTTCGAGGCGGGGGATGACGTCGGCGGCACGTGGTACTGGAACCGTTACCCCGGAGCCCGATGCGACGTCGACAGCCTCTATTACTCCTACTCGTTCTCGCCCGAGCTCGAGCAGGAGTGGGAGTGGACGGAGCGGTACCCGACCCAGCCGGAGATCCTGCGCTACGCGCAGCACGTCGCCGACCGGTTCGACCTTCGGCGCGACATCGCCTTCGAGACACGAGTGAGGTCGGCGGTCTTCGACGAGGACCGCAACCTGTGGGTCGTGGAGACCGACGGGGGCAACGTCGTGGAGGCGCAGTTCGTCGTCACGGCCGTGGGCTGTCTCTCGACGGCCCAGAGCCCGAAGCTGCCCGGCCTGGAGAACTTCGCCGGCACGACGCTGCACACGGGGCAGTGGTCTCACCAAGGCGTCGACCTGTCCGGTCGTCGCGTCGGTGTGATCGGCACGGGCTCGTCCGGCATCCAGGCCATTCCACAGATCGCCGCTCAGGCCGAGCACGTGACGGTGTTCCAGCGCACTCCGAACTTCACCATCCCGGCGCACAACCGTCCGCTCACGCCGGAGGAGATCGCCGAGGTCAAGGCCAACTACCAGCAGATCCGCGAGCAACTGCGCCAGACATTCGGCGGCAGCGAGACGAACCCGCTCGAGGGCACCACGATGGACCGCTCCGACGACGAGCTGCGCGAGGTGCTCGAGGAGCGGTGGGCCTTCGGTGGCACCTCCTTCATCGGCACCTTCGCCGACATCATGGTCGACCTCGAGGCGAACGGTCGCGTCGC
>JBEVGQ010000072.1:0-4565 GCA_040511655.1 Aeromicrobium sp.
CTCGCAGCTGCTCCATGGCACCTTGCACCAAAGACTCGGTGCGCGTGTCGACCGAGCTGGTGGCCTCGTCGAGCACCAGGATCGACGGATCGGCCAGGAAGGCCCGCGCGATCGTCAGCAGCTGGCGCTGGCCCGCGCTGACGTTGGTGCCCTCGTCGTCGATGACGGTGTCGTAGCCGTCGGGCAGCGTGCGCACGAAGTGGTCGACGAAGGCCGCCTCGGACGCCGCAAGCACCTGCTCCTCGGTGGCGCCGTCGGCACCGTAGGCGATGTTCTCGCGGATCGTGCCGTTGAACAGCCAGGTGTCCTGCAGCACCACGCCGAAGTTCTGGCGCAGCGGGCCGCGGTCCATCCGGCCGATGTCGACGCCGTCGAGCGTGATGCGTCCGGCGTCGAGCTCGTAGAAGCGCAGCACCAGGTTGGTCAACGTGGTCTTGCCCGCCCCCGTCGGGCCGACGATGGCCACGGTCTGACCCGGCTCGGCGACCAGGTCGAGGTGCTCGATCAGCGGCTCGTCGGGCTTATAGGAGAACGAGACGTCCTCGAAGACGACGCGCCCGCGCACGGGGTCGGGAAAGGGGGCATCGACTTCGTCGGCACGCTCCTCGTCCTCGTCGAGCAGGGCGAAGACCCGCTCGGCCGAGGCGACGCCCGACTGCAGCACCTGGATCATCGCTGCGACCTGCGTCAGCGGCTGCGTGAACTGGCGCGAGTACTGGATGAACGCCTGCACGTCGCCGATGCTGAGCGAGCCGGACGCGACCCGCAGCCCGCCGATGACCGCGACCAGCACGTAGTTGATGTTGGCGACGAACATCATGACCGGCTGCACGACGCCGGAGATGAACTGTGCCTTGAACGAGGCGGCGAACACGGCGTCGTTGCGATGGTCGAACTCGGCCCGCGCCTCCTGCTGACGCCCGAAGACCTTGACGACGTCGTGGCCCGTGAAGACCTCCTCGATGTGCCCGTTGAGGCGCCCCGTGCTGGTCCACTGCTTGACGAACTGGGGCTGCGAGCGCTTGGTGACCGCCTTGGTGATGACGAACGCCAACGGGATCGTCACGACGGCCACGAGCGCCAGCAGCGGCGAGATGACGACCATCATCGTCAGCGTGCCGACGACCATCAGCACTGACGTCAACAGCTGGCTCATCGTCTGCTGGAACGACTGAGCGATGTTGTCGATGTCGTTGGTCGTGCGCGACAGCACCTCGCCGCGCTCGGTACGGTCGAAGTACGACAGCGGCATGCGGTTGAGCTTGGCCTCGACGTCGTTGCGGAGGTCGGCCACGGTGTGCTGGACGACGACGGTCGTGATGCGCCCCTGGAACCACTGCAGCAACGACGCGAGCACGTAGAGGACGAGCACTCCCCCGAGCACCCACGACACGCTCGTGAAGTCGATGCCCGACCCGGGCTGCAGGTCGACCGAGCCCACGAGCGAGGCCAGCTGGTCGTTGCCCTCGGCGCGCAGCTTGGCCACGACCTCGGCCTTGGTGGCGCCGTCGGGGAACTGGTCGGACAGGTAGCCGGTGAAGACGATGTCGGTGGCGTGACCCAGCACCTTGGGCCCGACGACCGACAACGACGTGGCCAGCACGCCGAACAGCACGAGGCCCCACACCAGCATGCGCTCGCGCAGCAGCCGGTCGGACAGCCGGCGCAGCGTGCCCTTGAAGTCGCGGGCCCGCTGCGGCCCCATGCCCATGCCCGCCAAGGCCGGCCCTCCTGGCCTTCCGCCGCTCATGCGCTCGCCTCCTCGAGGGTCAGCTGGGACAGGACGATCTCGCGGTAGACCTCGCAACCGTCCATCAGCTCGGCGTGGGTGCCGGTGCCGACCACGCGCCCCTCGTCGAGCACGACGATTCGGTCAGCCGAGCGGATGGTCGAGACGCGCTGCGCGACGATGACGACCGCCGACTCGGCCGTGACCGGTCGCAGCGCCGCTCGCAGCGCGGCGTCGGTGCCGTAGTCGAGCGCCGAGAAGGAGTCGTCGAACAGGTAGATCGGCGGACGCTTGATGATGGCGCGGGCGATCGCGAGCCGCTGGCGCTGGCCGCCCGACACGTTGGAGCCGCCCTGGGCGATCGGTGCGTCGAGCCTCTCGGGCATCCGCTCGACGAAGTCCTTGGCCTGAGCGATCTCGAGCGCCGCCCACACCTCGTCGTCGGTGGCGTCGGGACGGCCGTAGCGCAGGTTGGAGCCGATCGTGCCCGAGAACAGGAAGGGACGTTGCGGCACCAGGCCGATCGAGGCCCAGACGTCTTCGGGGTGCAGCGACCGGACGTCGTGCCCGTCGATCTCGACCGAACCACCGGTCGCGTCGAACAGTCGCGGGATGAGGCCGAGCAGCGTCGACTTGCCGCTGCCGGTTGAGCCGATGACCGCGGTGGTCTCGCCCGGACGCGCGACGAGGTCGACCTCGTGCAGCACGTCGTGCTCGGCGCCGGGGAAGGCGAACGACGCACCGCGGACGTCGATGCGTCCCTGCGGCAAGGTGACGTGCGGCGCGTCGTCGGGTGCCTGCACGCTCGGCTCGGTGCTGAGCACCTCGGTGATGCGCTCGGCCGAGACCTCGGCCCGCGGCCACAGCATCAGCATGAACGTGGCCATCATGACCGACATCAGGATCTGCACGAGGTAGTTCTGGAACGCGGTCAAGGTACCGACCTCGAGGTCGCCGCTGCCGATGCGGTAGCCGCCGAACCACGTGGCCAGGACGACCGAGACGTTCATGATCAGCATGACGATCGGGAACATCATCGCCATGAGCCGTCCGACGGCGATCGCGACCTCCATGTTGTCGCGGTTGGCGTCGCCGAAGCGCTCGGCCTCGTACTGCTCCTTGACGAAGGCGCGGATGACGCGGATGCCCATGATCTGCTCGCGCATCACGCCGTTGATGGTGTCGATCTTGACCTGCATGAGCCGGAACAGCGGCCGCATCTGCCGGATGACCAGCGCGATGCTGACGACCAGCGCCGGGATGACCAGCAGCAGCAGGCCCGACAGCTCGACGTCCTGACGCAGGGCCATCGCGATGCCGCCGAAGCACATGATCGGGGCCGTCACCAGGAGCGTGAGCGCCATGAAGACGATGAGCTGGACCTGCTGGACGTCGTTGGTGGACCGCGTGATGAGGGTCGGGGCTCCCAGCTCGGTCATCTCGCGCGCGGCGAACGTCTCGACCGTGCCGAAGACACCGGCCCGCAGGTCTCGGCCGAGCGCCATGGCGGTGCGTGCGCCGTAGTAGACGGCCACGATCGTGCAGACGACCTGCAGCACCGTGATGCCCAGCATCTCCAGGCCCGTGCGGACGATGAAGCCGGTGTCGCCGACGACCACGCCGCGGTCGATGATGTCGGCGTTGAGGCCGGGTAGGTACAGGTTGGCCAGGGTCTGGACGAGCTGGAAGAACAGGACGATCGCGATGGGCCGCTTGTACGGGGCGAGGTACGTCCGCAGGAGCGGGATCAGCATGGTCTCAGGCTAGCCCGGGCCGGTGACACCGCCCCACGACGGATGTCACGGTTCGCTCACGCCGCAGCGCCACGGCCTTTGACACCATGACGAACTGTCTCCATCCTGGGGTCACACATCCGGCGGCGGTCACATCGGGGGGACGCACCGGGGTCGTGATCACACGGCACCGTCCCAGTCGATCGTCGCACCGACTGGAAGGGACGAGCACCATGCGCATCACCCGCACCCTCGCCGCAGCGCTCAGCGCCGCGGCCCTCACGATCGGCTCGCTGGGGTCATCGCCCGCGGTGGCCGCCGACAATCCCTACGAACGCGGCCCGGCGCCCACCAGCACCAGCATCGAGGCCTCGCGCGGCACCTACGCCGTCAGCACCAAGAGGATCTCCGCGCTAGCGGCCCGTGGGTTCGGCGGCGGAACCATCTACTACCCCACCACCACGGCCGACGGGACGTTCGGCATCGTCGCCATCGCCCCGGGATACACCGCCAGCGAGTCGACCATCGCCTGGCTGGGGCCGCGCCTGGCGTCATTCGGCTTCGTCGTGATCACCTTCGACACCAACTCGCGCTACGACCAGCCCGCGTCTCGCGGGACGCAGCTGCTCGCCGCCCTCGACCAGGCCATCGCCGACAGCACGGTGGGGCCGCGCATCGACGCGTCCCGGCAGGCCGTCGTCGGGCATTCCATGGGCGGCGGTGGGACGCTCGAGGCGGCCAAGACGCGCCGCTCGCTCGAGGCCGCCGTGCCGCTCACGGGGTGGAACCTCGACAAGACCTGGCCCGAGGTCGAGGCCGCCACGCTCGTCATCGGTGCGCAGAACGACACGATCGCGCCTACGTCCTCCCACTCGATCCCGTTCTACAACTCCCTGAACGGCGCCGAGCGCAAGGCCTACCTCGAGCTGCGTGGGGCGAGCCACTTCGCGCCCGTCACGTCGAACACCACGATCGCCAAGTACACGCTGTCGTGGCTGAAGCGGTACGTCGACGACGACACCCGCTACGAGCAGTTCATCGCGCCGGGGCCGTCGACGTCGCTCGGCAGCCCGGTCTCGAACTACCGCCTGGGCTGACCCGGC
>JBEVGQ010000073.1:0-3741 GCA_040511655.1 Aeromicrobium sp.
CGGTGAGCAGCGCCCCCGCGCGCCGGGCCCGCGCCAGGACGTCGTCGAGATCGTCGCCGTACGCCGTCACGTGCCCGACCTTGCGGCCGGCCTTGACCGCCTTGCCGTAGAGATGGACCTTGACGTCGGGCTCGGCCGCGAGCACGACCGCACGCTGCGCCTCGAGGTCGTCGACGGCCCCGCCGAGGACGTTGACCATGACCGTCCACGGCTGCCGGGCATGCGTGCACCCCAGCGGCAGGTCGAGGACGGCGCGCAGGTGGTTCTCGAACTGGCTCGTCTCGGCGCCGTCGATCGACCAGTGGCCGGTGTTGTGCGGACGCATCGCGAGCTCGTTGACGAGCAGGCGTCCGTCGGCGGTCTCGAACAGCTCGACGGCCAGGATGCCGGTGACGTCGAGCTCGCTCGCGATGCGCTCGGCGAGCGCCCGGCCCTCGCCGGCCAGGCGGGGGTCGAGCTCGGGCGCCGGTGCGATCACCTCGGCGCACACGCCGTCGACCTGCCGCGACTCCACGACCGGGTAGGTGCGCATCTCGCCGGACGGCGACCGCGCCACGAGGGCCGACAGCTCGCGCCGGAAGTCGACGAGCTCTTCGGCGAGCAGGGGACGATCTGCCGCGAAGGCGTCGTCGGCGTCGGCCTGCGACCTCACGACCCACACGCCCTTGCCGTCGTACCCGCCACGCGTCGTCTTGAGCACGGCCGGGAACCCGAACGCCTCGAGGTCGTCGCGAGAGGCGATGGACGCGTTGCGGGGGCACGGCACGCCCAGCTCGCCCAGCCGCTCGCGCATGGCGGCCTTGTCCTGGGCGAACAGCAGTGCGTGCGGTCCGGGCCGGCACGCGTGCCCCTCGGCGTCGAGAGCGCGCAGGTGCTCAGGCGGGACGTGCTCATGGTCGAAGGTGACGACCGGTGCGTCGGCGACGACGGCACGCAGCGACTCGAGGTCGGTGTGGTCGCCCACGACGTGATCGGGCACGACCTGGGCCGCCGACACGTCGGGCCCCTCGGCGAGCAGACGGATGCGCAGCCCCAACGCGATCGCGGGCGGCTGCATCATGCGGGCGAGCTGTCCGCCGCCGATGACGGCGAGGTCTGGAGAAGGCACGGCCAGAAGCCTATCGGGAGCGGAACGACCGCCGTTCGCTCACCGTGATCGGCGACAGGTTGCCGAAGCCCCGCAGGGGGCGCGGCGGGAGCGTCCGCGTGTCGAACTCGTCGCCGAGCGCCTCGGCGGTCGCGGCGTCGACGAGCACGCGGTTGCTGCGGGCGACGTGCGACAGACGGGCTGCGAGGTTGACCGGCGGGCCGTAGACGTCGCCGAGACGGTTGATGACCGACCCCGTGGCCAGGCCCACGCAGATGTTGGGCAGCTCGGAGCGGGACGCGATCTGCTTGACCAGGTCGAGCGCCGTGCGGGTGCCCTCGCGCGGGTCCTCGGTGACGAACAGGACGGCGTCGCCGAGGGTCTTGATGACGCGTCCGCCGTGCGCCGTGATGATGTCGGCGCAGCGGGTCTCGAAGTTCTCGACCAGGTCGCCCAGGCTGTTGTCGTCGAGGCCGTTGGACAACGACGTGAACCGCGACAGGTCGGCGAAGCCGACCGTCATGGTCGTCGAGAGCAGCTCGGCGTCGGCGGCCCCGAGCGCCTCGACCCGTGCGGCCGCGGCCGCGAGGTGCCGGCGCCAGGCGTAGACCATGAGGTGCTCGAAGCCGGGCGCGGTGGAGCGGGCGAGCTCGGCGGCGGCCTCGAGCCGGGTGGGCGCCTTGCCCTGCTCGACGTCGCGCTCGATCTGGTCGACGAGGGCGGACACCTGCCAGTCGGCCAGGCGGGACATCGTCGCCCCCAACCCCCGCGTCATCCGCAGGACGGTCGACTCGTCGAGCAGGTCGCCCTCGAGCGCCTGCGCGACGGCCGCGAGCGCCTTGACGTCGGGCTCGCCGTACGCGAGTCCGTCGCCGGTCTCGGGGAATCCGAGCGCCCGCCACAGGCGCAGGCCGCGCGCGTGGTCGACGCCGCCCTTCTCGGTGACCTCGGCGCTGGTCAGCGTCAGGTCGTGCCGCAGGATCAGCCGCGCGAGGGTGTCGCGCAGCTCGGCGCGCTGGGGGTCAGACGGATTCATCGTTCTTCTGCGACTCGTGTCGCTCGAACACCAGGTTGGTCACGGTGCGGTGGAAGGCCTCGACGCGCGGGATGTCGTCGAGCTCGAGACCGGCCTGCTCGCTGGCGTCGTGGATGATCAGGGTGCCGCAGCCGAGGATGCGGTCGTTGAGGTTCTTCTCGTATGCGACGTCGTTGATGCGGCTGAGCGGGATGACCCGGCCCGTGCGGGTCAGGATGCCCTTCTGCTCGACGATGCGCTTGTTGGTGAGGGTGTACGTCCACAGGTACCAGCTCAGGAACGGGATCAGCGCACCCCACACGATCAGCACGGCGGCGATCGCGGCGATGACCCAGCCGGCCTTGCCGTCGCCCTTGTCGCCGATCTGCGCGATCAGGAAGCCTGCCGCCACGCACACGACCAGCAGGACCACGAAGGGCAGGAACAGCCGCTTGACGTGGGTACGGGTGGTCTCGACGGTCTGCTCGCCGTCGATCATCAGCTTGCGTGGAAGGCTCATGGGCTGAATTGTGTCACTACGCCAGACGCAGGTGGGTGATATCGCCTGCGCTGATCGCCCGTCCGTCGACCAGCAGGCGTCCGAGGTCGTCGATGCCGGTCGCCTGACCCACCCACGTCTCGTCGAGCGGCAGCATCACCCGCACCCGCTGGCCGATCGTGACGCACCGCCGGACGTACGAGTCGCGGATGCCCGCGGCGGGGTCTCCGCCCGACGCTGCCCATGCTCGGTACAGCGCCTCGAGGTTGCGCAGCAGCGACCGGATGACGATCGTGCGGTCGGTCTCGGTGGCGCCCTCCAGGGCTAGCGAGGTGGCGGTCTCGACCGGCAGCTCGTCGCGCCGCAGCGTGACGTTGACGCCCACGCCGATGACGGCGGCCGGTCCGCTCTCGGTCTCGACCCGCTCGAGCAGGATGCCCGCGAGCTTGCGCCCGTCGACCAGGACGTCGTTGGGCCACTTGAGGCCCGACTCCACACCGCACTCGTGCACGGTGGCGTCGACCGCGAGGCCGACCAGCAGCGGCAGCCACACCCACCGGGCCGCGGGCACGGAGTCGGGGCGAAGCACCACCGAGACGTGCACGCTGGACCCGGCCGGGGCGCTCCACGTGCGGTCGAGACGGCCACGGCCCGCCGTCTGCGACTCGGTGGCGTGGACCATCCCCTCCGGAGCGCCGGCCCGTGCGGAGGCCGCCGCGTCGATGTTGGTGCTGCCGGTCTCGGACGTCACCACGACGTCCGTCCAGAGGCGTCCGGGCCCGGTCAGGGCGGACCGCAGAGCCGCGGCGTCGAGGGGCGGACGATCGAGGTCGCGGAAGGACATGAGAACAGACTCACATACCCATCCAGCGTGACGATCGTTACGCTGACCCCCGTGACTGAACACGAGATCGTCGAGAAGCCCGAGCTCCACACCACTGCCGGCAAGCTCGCGGACTTCATCGAGCGGCGCGACACGGCGCTGGTCGAGATGGCCGAGCGCGCCCACGAGAAGCAGTCGGCGCGTGGACGTCAGAGCGCCCGCGACCGCATCGACCAGCTGCTCGACGAGGGGTCGTTCGTCGAGCTCGACGCGCTCGCGCGCCACCGCGCCACCGACTTCGGCCTCGACGCGAACCG
>JBEVGQ010000074.1:0-15918 GCA_040511655.1 Aeromicrobium sp.
GGCATGACGTCGGTCAACTCCGTCATCGCCTTCGCCGGCGTGCCGACACTCCCGTTCGGTGGCGTCGGCCAGTCGGGCTTCGGACGCATCCACGGTCCCGACGGGCTCAAGGAGTTCACCTACGCCAAGGCCATCACCCGGCAGAAGTTCAAGCCCGTCATGATGCTGACGTCGTTCGAGCGCACCGCCAAGGAGGACGGCCGCGTCGCCCAGCTGATGACGCTGCTGCACGGCGGCAAGCAGACGCTGAAGTAGGCGCTGGTCGCGCGGGGACGAGCGACGAGGGTTTTGGGTTGCTACTGCTACCCGGAACCCTCGTCGTCCGTCCGGGGGACCACTGAGGATGAGGGTCTACGGCAGTCCCTGCCGCCCGAAACCCTCATCGTCCGTCCTGTAACGATCAGACGGTGGATGGACATGGACATGACGTGACCAGCCACGAGGAACGCTTCCGGGTGCTCTATGCCGAGCACTTCGACGCCATGCTGGCCTACGCGACCCGGCGCGTCGATCAGCCTCACGACGCTGCCGACGTCGTCGCCGATGTCTTCCTCGTCGCGTGGCGGCGTGTCGACACGCTGCCGGCGGGCGACGACGCGCGCCTGTGGCTCTATGGCGTGGCCCGCAAGATCGTGTTCAACCAGCGCAGGTCGCGGCAACGCCGCGATCGCCTCGGCGTGCGCCTGCGCTCCGAGCTTGCCGATCGGGTCGAGCGCGACACTGCCGACGAGTCACTGCAGCGGCTGACGGTGCAGGCCGCGCTGGCGTGCCTCGGTGAGGTCGACCGTGAGGTGCTGACCCTCACGATCTGGGAGGAGCTCGAGCCCCGTGAGATAGCTGCCGTCATCGGCACCAACGCACAGGCCGTTCGCACACGCCTGTCGCGCGCCCGGGCCCGGCTGCGCGACTCGATCGGTAACGACCTCGGTCGTGCTGGACACGTACGAGCTGTCCGACCAGGACTCATCCCCGAGGAGGGCCGATGAACGACCACGACGTGGACCAGATGGTGCGGGCCGCCGATCCGTACCCCGACCATGGCACCGACGACATGAGCGCGGCCCGCGAGGAGCTCGCCGACGAGATCGTGCGCACTCCGCGCACGGGGTGGTCCGCCCATCCTGTCGTCCGGCCCGTCCAGATCGCGGCGCTGGCCGTCGCTGCGGTCGCCGCCCTCGTGATGGCCCTCGCCCCGGGGATGGTCGGTGACGCCGATCCACAGCCGCCTCGCGCCGCGCCGGCCACGAGCGTCGTCGTAGACGGCGGGCGTGACCGCATCGTCTTCGCGGCCGCTGCGGTCGACGTGGCCGAGAAGAACCCTCGCCTCCTGATCGACGAGCCCGGCTGGCAGGCGGTCTCGGTCGGCGGCTTCGCCGGGGACAGCGGCTCCATCACGTTCGCGAAGGGGGAGCGGCGGGTCGAGATGGACTGGTATCCGGCCGGGCTCTACAAGACCTACTACGACGACCGCTCGGACGTCGGGGGCCATGTGCCCGCGACGATCGACGGGACCGCGGCGTCGATGGTCAGGTACTCGGCGTCGGACGTCGCGGTCATGCTCGAGCCCGAGGGGTCCACCTTCGTCGAGATCAGGACGGCCCGGGGGTTCGACGGTGCCGACGACGTGTCGCGGTTGCTCGGTGCGATCCGGCACGTCGACGTCGACACGTGGCTCCGCGCGCTGCCGCGGCAGGTCGTCCGGTTCGGTGCCACCGAGCAGGCGGTCGACAGGGTGCTCGCCGACATTCCCACTCCGCCCGGGTTCGACGTCACCCAGCTGGATCGGCTGGGCGTCAACGATCGCTACCAGTTCGGGGCCGAGGCGGTGAACCTCGTCGTGTGCGGGTGGTTGGACGAGTGGCAGAGGGCGGATCGAGCCGGCGACGAGACCGCGGCCGCCTCGGCGCGCAAGGCGCTCGGCGGCATCCGTGGCTGGAAGGTCCTGACCGACATGGCGCGCGAGGGTGACTACTCCGACGACATGTGGGCCTTCTCCGACAAGGTGAACGCCGGCGAGAGCCTCGAGCACCTGGTGGCCTTCAGGAGCTGCTCGGCGGACGATTGAGCCGCGGGGCAGCGGGTCACGGGAGTGCGTCGTGACGACGACGCCCGCACCGTCCGAGGCTTCGGCCATGATGGACGTCATGGGCAACCACCGGGCACCATCGACGCGACTGGTCGGACGCGACAGCGAGCTCGACCAGCTGCTGGGGCTCGCGGGCGTCACGGTGCCCGAGGCCCGTGATGTCGTGCTGCTGGGCGGCGACGCCGGCATCGGCAAGACCCGCCTGCTGCGCGAGCTCGGTGCCGCTGCCAACGCGGCGGGGCATCGGGTGATGGCTGGTCACTGCCTCGACCTCGGCGACAGCGCCCTGCCCTACCAGCCCTTCGCCGAGGCGTTCTCCGGCCTGTCCGACGACGAGCGCGACGTCCTGGCCGAGAGGTTCCCGGCCCTCGGCCCGTTGCTGCCGTGGCCGTCCCCCGCGCCAGGCCCGGGTGTCGAGCGGGCCGAGCTGTTCGCGTCGGTCGTCGCGGCCCTCGACTCCCTGGCCGTCGACCGTCCCGTGCTGCTGGTCATCGAGGACGCCCACTGGGCGGACGCCTCGACCCGCCACCTGATCCGCTACGTGCTGGCCCAGGGCTTCGGAGGCGCGGTCCACGTCGTCGTCAGCTACCGGGCCGACGACCTGCACCGCCGCCACCCGCTGCGCGAGGCGCTGGCCGAGTGGGTGCGGCTGCCCCGTGTGCGACGTCTCGAGCTCGAGCCGCTCGCCGACGCCGACGTCGTCGATCTCGCCCGGGTGCGTGCAGAGCACGAGCTGCCGGCCGAGGCGCTCCGGGCGGTCGTGCAGCGCGCCGGCGGCAACGCCTTCTTCGTCGAAGAGCTGCTCGACGCCGGGCTCCACGACCACCGGTCGTCCTTGCCCGAGACGCTCAGCGACCTGCTGCTGGTGCGGCTCGACCGTCTCGACGAGCCGGCCCGCCGCCTGGTGCGGGCGGCGTCGGTCACCGACGGGCGCGAGGGCTTCGCCGCCCTGGCCGCCGCGGCCGCGCTCTCCGACGACGAGCTCGACGCCGCGCTCGTCACGGCCGTCGACCACAAGGTGCTCAGGCGCAGCGGCTCCGACGACTACGCGTTCCGTCACGCACTGCTCGGCGAGGCGCTGCGCGACGACCTGCTGCCGGGCGAGCGCCGCCGCATCCACGCGGCCTTCCTCGCCGCCCTCGACGACGACGCCCCGCCGGCGACCGTCGCCCGTCACGCCCTGGCGGCCGGCCAGCGCGAGACCGCCTTCACGGCCACGGTGCGCGCCGCCGGGGCAGCCGGACGCGTCGCGGGCTACGACGAGGCCGCGCAGCACTACGAGCGGGCGATCGAGCTGGTCGACGCGGCCCCGCCCGGCACCGACGAGATCGACCTGGTCATCGACGCCGCCAACGCCCTCGTCACGTCCGGCCAGCTCATGCGCGCCCTGGGTCTGCTGCGCGACCACCTGTCCGGCCTGGCCACCGACGTCCACCGCGACTGCCACGGCCGGCTGCTCGTCGCGATCGGCAACACGTGCTACTTCGCCAACCTCGACGCCGAGGCCGAGCAGGCCAGCGTCCAGGCGGCCGAGGTCGTGCCCGACGAGCCGACGGTGCTGCGTGGCGAGGTGGCCGCGCTCCGCGCGCGCGTGCTGGCCAACCGGCGCCGCGACCGAGAGGCCGCCCAGTGGGGAGAGCGCGCCCTGCAGATCGGCGAGACGGTCGAGTCCGAGTCGGTCATCTTCGACGCCAAGGCCACCGTCACGCGGCTCATGGCGCGCTCCGGTGACGATCCCGTCCAGACGGTGACGGCGTTCCGCGAGCTCGTCGACGCCTCGCGGGCGTCCGGGCACGTGCTGGGCGAGCTGCGTGGGCTCAACCAGATGGCCTTCGTGCACGTCAACGCCGGCGAGCTCGACGCCGCGTCCGTGGCCTTCGACGAGGGCATGCGCCGAGCCGCGCAGACCGGCTGGTCGTGGGGGCCGTACGGCTTCGACGGACGCTTCTTCGGCGCGCTCATCGCCTACATGCGTGGGCGCTGGGACGAGGCGTTGCAGCTGTGCGACGTCCGTGAGGCTGCGCCGCCGGAGTTCGAGGCCTACCTGACGGCCGTGTCGCTGCTGGTGCCAGCGGGTCGCGGTGAGACCGCTCAGATCGAGCGGACGCTGCCGCAGCGCGCGCTGTGGCGGCACGACCAGGCCTCGGCGATCCACGGCACCTCGGCGCTGATCGAGCTGTCCGGTGTCGCCGGCGACCTCGCCGCAGCGCGGCGACACCACGACGACCTGGTCGACCTGCACACGCGATCGTGGGACGACACCGACTTCGCGGCGCGCATCCGGTTGGCTGCTCTGCTGATCGGCCAGTACGCGTCCGCCGCTCACGCGCTCGACCGGCCCGCGCAGCACGCTCTCGTCCAACAGGTTCCGGCCCTGGTCGACGGCGTCGAGCGGGCCGTCGCGGCCACCCAGCCGCTGGGGCCCGAGGGGCAGGCGTGGCACCGCCGCGTGCTCGCCGAGGGGGCGCGGCTGGCCTGGCTGTGCGGCGAGTCCGCGACGGACGCAGGCGAGCTGGCCGATCTGTGGCGCGACGCTCGCGAGGGTTTCATCGCACTCGATGATCCCTACGAGGTGGCGCGGTGCTCGGCACGGCTCGCAGCGGTGCTGCTGACGTCCGGCGACGACGCGGAGGGGGCGACGCTCGTGGCCGAGGCACGGGCGACCGCGACGAGGCTCGGGGCGCGTCCGCTGCTGGCCGAGCTCGACCGACTCGCACCGCGGCCCGCCCGGGCCGGCGTCGACCTCACGCCCCGCGAGCGCGAGGTGCTGCAGCAGGTGGCGGCGGGGCTCAGCAACGGCGAGATCGGCACCCGCCTGTTCATCAGCACCAAGACCGTGTCGGTGCACGTCTCCAACATCCTGGCCAAGCTGGGCGCGGCGGGGCGCACCGAGGCGGCGGCCATCGCTCGTCGCCGAGGCCTGCTCGACGACTGACGGCTAGGCTGGCGCGGTGACGTACCACCGTTTCGTCGCCCTCGGCGACTCGTTCACCGAAGGGGTCGGCGACCCCGACGCCTCCCGTCCCAACGGCGTGCGGGGTTGGGCCGACCGGGTCGCCGCGCAGCTGGCGGGCGACGACTTCGCGTACGCCAACCTCGCGATCCGCGGCCGCAAGCTGCTGCAGATCATCGCCGAGCAGATCGAGCCGGCCGCCCGGATGGCTCCCGACCTCGTGACGATCTACGCCGGCGCCAACGACGTGCTGCGCCCGCGGGTCGACATCGACGGGCTGGTCGAGGCGTACGACGCCGCGATCGGGCGGTTGACGAGCACGGGCGCCCAGGTCGTCGTGTTCACGGCGTACGACCCGGGTGGCTCGCCGGTCTTCGGCGCGCTACGGGGTCGCTTCGCGATCTACAACGAGCGGGTGCGCGAGGTCGCCGACCGGCACGGCGCGACGATCGTCGATTTCTGGCGGTTGCGCGACTACCGCGACGACCGGCTGTGGGACGGCGACCGCATGCACCTGTCGTCGGCGGGCCACCAGCGCATGGCGATGGCGGTGCTCGACTCCCTGGACGTCGAGCACGACCTGCAGCCGCTGCCGCTCGACGACCGGCCCGTGCTCTCGGCAGCCGACCGGAGGGCCGCCAACCTCGAGTGGGCCCGCACCCATGCCGGCCCGTGGGTCAAGCGCCGGCTCACCGGCACGTCGTCCGGGGACGGTCTCTCGCCGCGATGGCCGACGCTCGCGCCGGTCGCGACCGCCTGAGCGTCTGAGGTCGTCGTGGTCCGACTGCCGAGACTCGGTCCCAAGCTGGCCGCACCGCCGACCGACCTCGACGACGACTCGATGGAGCGTCTCGACGAGTTCCTCCGGATGACCGGCGGAGAGTCGGTCGTCGGCACCCGCAGGCTCCTGTGGCTGGCGGTCGTCTACGCCGGCCCGCTCAAGCTCAAGGATGAGCGATCGCCGAAGGCGTCCGGCGAGGCCGTCGTGCTGCGACCGCACACCGTCGTCATGACACCCCAGCAGCACGTCGGCGTCGCCAAGGTCAACTACTACCTCACGCAGCTCGAGGCGGGGGAGACGATCAAGCCGGCGAAGGTCTACGAGGTGCACGACGGCAACGGCTGGTGGCACCTCGACGGCCTGCACCGGCTGCTGGCCGCTCGCATCATGGGCCAGCCGCTGGAGGCCAGGATCTACCGGTAGACCTGCGCGAGAAGGCCCGGCGACCTGATGGGCTCAGCCACGCCGCAGCGCGCTGATCTGGAGCGTGGCGAAGACTCCGACGATGCCTGCCTGGACGATGGCCCAGACGTCTCCCGTCGAGGTGAGGTCGAGCCAGCCGAAGGCCACGACGGCGATCGAGCCGATCATCCAGGCGAGATTGACCTCCGCGGCGAACACCGCCCAGCCGCGGGGGACCGGGCGACGGGTTCCGATGGCGGCAAGGATGGCGGAGCAGATCATGAGGACCGTCCCGACGGCCAGCAGGAGTGTCGCCGAAGGGCCCAGCACGCTGTCGAGAGATCCCGCGCCGACGACGTACGCCACGCCGTTGGACCCGGTGACGGCGGCATCGAGCAGGAGGACGGTCCTGAGGGAGAGCCGGCTCGTGGTGGTGGGGCTGGGGTCTGTTGTCGTGTTCATGGCCCAGAGTCTTCGTCCGGGCAGGTAGGGCTCGCAATGACCTCGGAGGTCATGGCCGAGCGGCGAAGGATCGGCCAGAGTGGAGTCATGGAGACCATCAGCTCGCCGGTGGGCCCGCTGCTGCGCACGTGGCGCGAGCGCCGGCACCTCAGCCAGCTCGACCTGTCGATCGAGGCCGGGGTCTCGTCGCGTCACCTGAGCTTTGTCGAGACGGGCCGGTCGAGGCCGAGTCGTGCGATGGTGCTGCAGCTCGCGGCGACGCTCGACGTCCCGAAGCGCGAGCAGAACCAGCTGCTCGTCGCCGCCGGCTTCGCACCTGCGTACGCCGAGCGACCGCTGGACGACCCGGAGATGGGCGTCTTTCGAGCAGGCATCGTCCGGCTGCTCGAGGCGTACGAACCGTACCCCTGCCTGGTCGTCGACCGCGGATGGAACATGGTGATGGCCAACGCCGGGGTGGCGCCCCTGCTCGAGGGCGTCGCACCGTATCTCCTGGAGGCGCCCAACGCCCTTCGGCTGAGCCTGCATCCCGATGGCCTCGCCCCTCGGATCCTCAACCTTCCCGAGTGGCGCTCGCAGGTGCTCGGCCGGCTGGCACGGGAGGTCGCGACCAGCGGTTCGGCGGTCTTGAGAACGCTGCACGACGAGCTGGTGGACTACCCGGGCGGGTTCGACCAGGGCGCGGACGACAGCGGGGTTGCCGTCGCGATGGTGGTCGACGCGCCGGGAGGCCCGCTGTCGTTCCTCAGTACCGTGACGACGTTCGGCACGGCACTCGACCTCACCGCGGCCGAGCTGAGCATCGAGGCGTTCCTGCCGGCGGACGAGCACACGGCGAGGGCGCTGCAGGGGCAGGGCGTCAGCTGAGGGCTTCGCGGACGGGGATGAGCTTGGCCGTCGACTCGGCCAGCTCGTCGGCAGGCACGGAGTCGGCGACGATGCCGCAACCGGCGAACAAGCGCACGGTGCGTCCGTCGTCCTCGATCTGGGCCGACCTCAGGCCGATGCCCCACTCGCCGTCGCCGCGCGCATCGATCCATCCGACCGGCCCGGCATAGCGTCCGCGGTCGAGCCGCTCGATCTCGCCGATCAGCCGGACGGCCTCGGGGGTCGGGGTGCCTCCCACCGCGGCCGACGGGTGGAGCGACGCCGCCAGCGTGAGGGCGCTCGCGCCGTCCTTCATGACGCCGGTGACGTCGGTCGCGAGGTGCATGACGTTCGGCAGGTGCAGCACGAACGGCGTCTCGGGCACGAACATGTTGGTGCAGTGCGGCGCCAAGGCGTCGGCCACCGACCTGACCGCGTACTCGTGCTCCTCGAGGTCCTTGCTCGACCGTGCGAGCGAGCCGGCCAGCGCGAGGTCGTGCGTGTCGTCGCCCGTGCGCCGGATCGTCCCCGCCAGCACACGTGACGTCACGAGCCCGCGCTCGAGCCGGACGAGCATCTCGGGCGTCGAGCCGAAGAAGCCGTCGACGTGGAACGTCCAGCAGCTGGGGTAGCCGCCGGCCAGGCGGGCCAGCGGTGCGCGGACGTCGAGGGGCTCGGCGAGCGTCGCGACGAGGTCGCGGGCGAGCACGACCTTGTCGAGGGTGTCGGCCTGGATGCGCCGCACGGCTTCGGCCACGAGCGACTGCCACGCGTCGCCGTCGACCGGACCGTCGGTGAACGTCGTGCCGACCGGCGCCTGCGGGGGTGCGTCCGGCACGAGGGGAGGTGCGGCCGTGATGCCGGTGCCGATCACGGTGACCCACGAGACGCCGTCGCGGCGGCCTACGACGACCTCGGGCACCACGAGGACGCTGCCCTCGGCGTCGTCGGCGAAGGTGAACGATCCGAAGGCGACCAGACCCGAACCGGGGGTGTCGACCTCGTCGCGGATGACGGCCCGCGACGACAGCTCGCGCCACCAGGCGGAGGCGTCGGCGAACCGGTCGGCGCCGGACGTGCGCAGCTCGATCGCGCGGCCCCAGCCGACCAGGCCGTCACCGCCGTGCACCCATGCGTAGGCGTCGTCGGGAGGCAGCAGGGCGAGCAGCTCGCCCGGGTCGTCGACCGGCGCCGATCGCACCACGAGGGGTCCGATTCGGGGGGCGACGGCGGGATGGCTCACAACATCCGAGCCTACTCGCGGGGGTCACGGCATGCTCATGATGTGTCGCGTCAGACATGCCGCAGGCTCCGGCGCCGCACCGGCTGGCCCGGCGCCTCGACAGGCGTGGCCGTAGGATCGGGCGGTGAGCAGAGCCGGTCTGGACAAGCAGCCCCACGACGTCGCGCGGATGTTCGACGGCGTGGCCGAGAAGTACGACCTGACCAACGACGTGCTGTCGATGGGTCAGGACCGGCGCTGGCGGCGGCGCGTGGTCGACCTCGTCGCTCCGCGGCCCGGAGAGCTCATCCTCGACCTGGCGGCGGGCACCGGCACGTCCAGCCAACCGTTCGCCGATGCCGGGGCCACCGTGGTGCCGTGCGACTTCTCGATCGGGATGCTCGAGGTCGGCAAGCGCGCCCGCCCCGGTCTGCCGTTCACGGCCGGCGACGGCATGCGTCTGCCGTTCGCCGACGACACCTTCGACGCCGTGACGATCTCGTTCGGCCTGCGCAACATCGTCGACCCCGTCGAGGGCCTGCGCGAGCTGCTGCGCGTCACGCGTCCGGGCGGACGCATCGTGGTGTGCGAGTTCAGCACGCCGACGTGGGGCCCGTTCGATGCGGTCTACAGCAACTACCTGATGCGGGCGCTGCCTCCCGTGGCGCGGGCCGTGTCGTCCAACCCCGAGTCGTACGTCTACCTGGCCGAGTCGATCCGCGCCTGGCCCGACCAGAAGGGCCTCGCGCTGCGCATGGTCGAGGCCGGATGGGGACGCGTCGAGTGGCACAACCTCTCGGCCGGCATCGTCGCGCTGCACCACTCCACCAAGCCCTGACCCGAGCCGTCGGCGGACAGGCTCACTTAGTGTGACCTAAGTTACACGCTGATCCCGGCGGGCGTAGGGTGAGACCGTGGTCACGTTGTGAAGCAATTCACAAGCGCGCGACCGCGATGGTTCTTCGCTCTGTCGGTCCAGCCCCGGGAGGTGCCGTGACGGATTACACGCCGATCCTCGTGCTCGGAGGTCTCGCGGCGCTCTTCGCGATCGGCTCGGTGGCCATCGCCCCGCTGACCGGTCCCAAGCGCTACAACCGTGCCAAGCTCGACCGCTACGAGTCGGGCATCGAGCCGAGCCCGCTGCCCGAGGGTGGCGGACGCATCCCGGTCAAGTACTTCTTCACGGCGATGATGTTCATCGTCTTCGACATCGAGATCGTGTTCCTGTACCCGTTCGCGGTGGCCTTCGACCAGATGTCGTGGTTCGCGGTCTTCGCGATGATGCTGTTCCTCGTCAACGTCACGATCGCGTACGCCTACGAGTGGCGCCGCGGCGGAATGGAGTGGACCTGATGGTCGGAGTCGTTCATGGGTCTTGAAGAGAAGCTGCCGAGCGGGGTCCTGCTGTCGACGGTCGAGGGCCTGGCCGGCTACATGCGCAAGGCCTCGTTCTGGCCTGCGACCTTCGGGCTGGCCTGCTGCGCGATCGAGATGATGACGTTCGGCGCCCCCCGCTTCGACTCGGCCCGCTTCGGCATGGAGGTCTTCCGTCCGTCGCCGCGCCAGGCCGACCTGATGATCGTCGCCGGCCGCGTCAGCAACAAGATGGCGCCGGTCGTGCGCCAGATCTACGACCAGATGGCCGGCCCCAAGTACGTCCTGGCCATGGGCGTCTGCGCCAGCTCGGGCGGCATGTTCAACAACTACGCGATCGTGCAGGGCGTCGACCACGTCGTGCCCGTCGACATGTACCTGCCCGGCTGCCCGCCGCGGCCCGAGATGCTGATCGACGCGATCCTCAAGCTGCACGACCAGATCCAGCACACCAAGCTCGGCAGCAACCGCCTGGCCGAGATCAAGGACGACGAGAAGACCGCCCTGCTGGCCACGCCGACCTCGGCCATGAAGGGTCTCATGCGATGAACGAGGCCTCACGATGACCGACCCCAAGGGCGACCGCGACGCTCGCGACGCCGGCACGCAGTCGCAGGACGTCTCGCACGAGTCGCACGACAACCTGGTGCGGGCCGACGTCACCGAGCTCGAGGTCGTCGAGATCCGCGAGGGGGCGTTCGGCGCCCACGGTACGGGCGACACCAGCGGCTTCGGCGGTCTCACCCGCCCCGTGGTCATGCCCGGTCCGAGCCAGCGTCCGTACGGCGGCTGGTTCGACGAGGTCGCCGACCGCTTCGCCGGCGGCGCCGGGCTGGAGGGCGCGATCGAGAAGGTCGTCGTCGATCGCGGCGAGATCACGTTCTACGTGCGCCGCCAGCTGCTGCTCGAGGCCGTGACGCACTTGCGCAACGACCCTGTGCTGCGCTTCGAGTTCTGCTCGAGCGTCAGCGGCGTGCACTTCCCGCACGAGGCCGGACGCGAGCTGCACGTCGTCTACCACCTGCTCTCGATGACCCACAACCGTCGCATCCGGGTCGAGACCACCACGTCCGACGACGACCGCCACGTGCCCAGCGTCGTGCCGATCTACCCGACCGCCGACTGGCAGGAGCGGGAGGCGTGGGACATGTTCGGCATCGAGTTCGACGGTCACCCCGCGCTGACGCGCATCCTCATGCCCGACGACTGGCCCGGTCACCCCCAGCGCAAGGACTACCCACTCGGGGGCATCCCGGTCGAGTACAAGGGCGGTACGATCCCGCCGCCCGACCAGCGCAGGAGCTACTCATGACACAACAGGGAACCACCGTGGGACAAGATCCCTACGCGGGCACCACCGACTCGTCCGAGGGCCCCGTCTTCACCGTCACCGGCCAGGACTGGGACACGATCGACGTCTCCGACCTGCAGGGCGACCGGCTCGTCATCAACATGGGCCCGCAGCATCCGTCGACGCACGGCGTGCTGCGCCTCGTGCTCGAGATCGACGGCGAGACCGTTCGCGACGCCCGCGCCGGCATCGGCTACCTGCACACCGGCATCGAGAAGAACATGGAGTTCCGCACCTGGACGCAGGGCGTGACGTTCTGCACCCGCATGGACTACGTGGCCCCGTTCTCCAACGAGGCCGCCTACGTCATGGCGGTCGAGAAGCTGCTCGAGATCGAGGCGCCCGAGAAGGCGCAGGCGATGCGCGTCCTGCTGCTCGAGCTGAATCGCATCTCGTCGCACCTCGTGTGCCTGGCCACCGGCGGCATGGAGATCGGCGCGCTGACGGTCATGACCTGCGGGTTCCGCGACCGCGAGCTGATCCTCGACCTGTTCGAGATGATCACGGGCCTGCGCATGAACCACGCCTTCTTCCGTCCCGGCGGTGTCGCCCAGGACCTGCCCGACGGTGCGATCGAGAAGATCCGCTCGACGGTCAAGCTGCTCAAGAAGCGGCTGCCCGAGTACGCCGCGCTGTGCAACGCCAACCCGATCTTCAAGGGACGCCTCAAGGGGGTCGGCCACCTCGAGCTCGCCGGGTGTCTCGCCCTGGGCCTCACCGGGCCGGTGCTGCGGTCGACCGGCTACGACTGGGACCTCCGCAAGAAGCAGCCCTACTGGGGCTACGACACGTACGACTTCGAGGTCGTCACCCGCGACGAGCCCGACGCCTACGGACGCTTCCGGGTGCGGCTCGACGAGATGTGGGAGTCCATCAAGATCGTCGAGCAGGCCACCGAGCGGCTCGCCGGCATGGAGGGCCAGGCCGTCATGGTCGCCGACAAGAAGATCGCATGGCCTGCCCAGCTCAGCGTCGGCGCCGACGGCCAGGGCAACTCCGCCGAGCACATCAAGCACATCATGGGCGAGTCGATGGAAGCGCTGATCCACCACTTCAAGATCGTCACCGAGGGCTTCCGGGTGCCGGCCGGCCAGGCCTACGGGGCCGTCGAGGCACCGCGCGGCGAGATCGGCTGCCACCTCGTCTCCGACGGAGGCACCCGCCCCTACCGGGCGCACTTCCGCGATCCGTCGTTCGTCAACCTGCAGGGCACGTCGGTCATGAGCGAGGGCGGGATGATCTCCGACGTCATCGTCGCCGTGGCCAGCATCGATCCGGTCATGGGCGGTGTCGATCGGTGAGGCGCACGGCTCCTTCGTCGCCGCTCCGGCGGCTCGTTCCTCACCGCCGCCAGGCTTCGCCTGGGCGCCTGCCTTCGCTCGCTGCGCTCGCTCGGCCTGTGGTTGCGTCCGGATGGGATGGTTCTCGATGACGCTTTCTGATGCGACTCTTGGGGAGCTTCATGAGCTGGCTTCTCGGTATCCGCAGGCTCGTAGTGCGTTGCTGCCGATGTTGCACCTGGTGCAGTCCGTCGAGGGCAACGTCACCAACGAGGGCATCGAGGTGTGCGCCGACATCCTCGGTATCACCGCCGCCGAGGTCTCGGGCGTCGCGACGTTCTACACGATGTACAAGCGTCGTCCGATGGGCCGGCACCACGTCGGTGTCTGCACCAACACGCTGTGCGCCGTCATGGGCGGCGACCTCATCTTCGACCGGCTCAAGCAGCACCTCGACGTGGGCAACGACGAGACCACCGAGGACGGCGCAGTCACCCTCGAGCACATCGAGTGCAACGCCGCCTGCGACTTCGCCCCCGTCATGACCGTCAACTGGGAGTTCTTCGACCAGCAGACGCCCGAGTCGGCGATCGAGGTCGTCGACAAGCTGCGTGCCGGCGAGACCGTGCAGGCCACCCGAGGCGCCACCATCACCAGCTGGCGCGAGGCCGAGCGGGTCATCGCCGGCTTCGAGGACGGCCTGGTCGACGAGGGCCCGACGGCAGCCGGCGCATCGCTGGCCGGCTTCGAGATCGCCCACGAGCGCGGCTGGACCGCGCCGTCGTACGAGGCGTCCACGAGCTCGGACGACGACGGTGCCGCGCCGAACGGCAGCGGGGCGCCTGACGGGGTGGCCGACACCAAGCAGGAGGCCGCGGCCCAGGCCGACACCTCACGCGCCGAGACCGAGACCGCGATCGACGACTCACCTGCCGACACGGCTGAGGAGGGCAACGATGACTGACGTCTTCACGCCGGAGGTCGACCGATCTTTCGGCCTTTCGGCAGCTCCGGGTGCCGCTACGCAGAGAGATTCGTCCCACGGCCGGCGCTGGGGGACCGATCTTTCGGCCTTCACGCTGTCGGGACGACCGCAACGCAGAAAGATCGGTCCAACCGGAGGGCAACGATGACTGACCTGCTGACACCGGTCCTGACGGCCGACTGGGGCACCGATCGTGCCTGGACGCTCGAGGAGTACCGCAAGACCGGCGGCTACGAGGCGCTCGACAAGGCCCTGAAGATGGCGCCCACCGACGTCGTCGAGATGGTCAAGCAGTCGGGCCTGCGCGGACGCGGCGGAGCCGGCTTCCCCACGGGCATGAAGTGGGGCTTCATCCCCCAGGACACTGAGTCAGCTGCAGGACGGAAACCGAAGTACTTGGTCGTCAACGCCGACGAGTCCGAGCCGGGCACGTGCAAGGACATCCCGTTCATGATGGCCACGCCGCACACCCTCATCGAGGGCGCCATCATCGCGGCGCACGCCATCAACGCGCAGCAGGCCTTCATCTACGTCCGCGGCGAGGTGCTGCACGTCATCCGCCGGCTGCGGGCCGCGTGCCGCGAGGCGTACGAGGCCGGCTACCTGGGTCAGGACATCCTCGGCAGCGGCATCAGCATCGACCTGGTCATCCACGCAGGCGCCGGGGCCTACATCTGCGGCGAGGAGACGGCGCTGCTCGACTCGCTCGAGGGCCGACGCGGTCAACCGCGCCTGCGCCCCCCGTTCCCGGCCGTCGAGGGCCTCTACGCCAGCCCGACGGTCATCAACAACGTCGAGTCGATCGCATCGGTGCCGGCGATCGTCCGCGGTGGCCACGAGTGGTTCGCCTCGATGGGTACCGAGAAGTCCAAGGGCTTCGTCATCTACTCGCTGTCGGGGCACGTCAAGCGTCCCGGCCAGTACGAGGCGCCCCTGGGCATCACGCTGCGCCAGCTGATCGACGTCGGCGGCGGCATGCGCGAGGGCAGCGAGCTCAAGTTCTGGACGCCCGGCGGGTCGTCCACCCCGCTGCTGACGGCCGAACACCTCGACATGCCTCTCGACTACGAGTCCGTGGGCGCGGCGGGCTCGATGCTCGGCACCCGTGCTCTACAGATCTTCGACCAGACCACGTCGGTCGTGCGGTGCGTGCTGCGCTGGACCGAGTTCTACAAGCACGAGTCGTGCGGCAAGTGCACGCCGTGCCGCGAGGGCACCTGGTGGCTCGTGCAGACCCTGCAGCGTCTCGACCAGGGGCAGGGCAAGGACGGCGACATCGAGCTGCTGCTCGACCTGTGCGACAACATCCTCGGACGCTCGTTCTGCGCCCTCGGCGACGGCGCCACCAGTCCCATCACGTCGGCGATCCAGCACTTCCGCGACGAGTTCGAGGCCGGCATGCACACCCCGTCGAGCGAGCTGTTCCCGCCCGCGGCGTCGATGCTCTTCGGCGATCGCTCCTTGAGCCTGTCGAAAGGAAGCTCCTGATGACTGTGACGGTCCCTTCGACCAGCTCAGGGAGCGACGCCCCCGTCGAGCTGGTCACCCTGACGATCGACGACGTCGAGGTCAGCGTGCCCAAGGGGACGCTCGTGATCCGCGCCGCCGAGCTGATCGGCACCGAGATCCCGCGCTTCTGCGACCACCCGCTGCTCGACCCCGTCGGCGCCTGCCGCCAGTGCCTCGTCGAGATCACCGACGCGGGCAACGGCCGCGGCTTCCCCAAGCCGCAGGCGTCGTGCACGATCGAGGTCGCGGCCGGCATGGTCGTCAAGACGCAGGTCACGTCGCCCGTCGCCGAGAAGGCGCAGCGCGGCACCATGGAGTTCCTGCTCATCAACCACCCGCTCGACTGCCCGGTGTGCGACAAGGGCGGCGAGTGCCCGCTGCAG
The DNA here is from genome assembly GCA_040511655.1 of Aeromicrobium sp. Taxonomy (GTDB): domain Bacteria; phylum Actinomycetota; class Actinomycetes; order Propionibacteriales; family Nocardioidaceae; genus Aeromicrobium. The sequence goes on from JBEVGQ010000074.1 coordinate 15,656, forward strand.
AACCAGGCCATGACCCACGGCCAGGGCGAGTCGCGCTTCACCGAGACCAAGCGGACGTTCCCCAAGCCGATCAAGGTCTCCGAGCAGGTGCTGCTCGACCGCGAGCGCTGCGTGCTGTGCGCCCGCTGCACCCGCTTCTCCGAGCAGATCGCCGGCGACCCGTTCATCGCGCTGATCGAGCGCGGGGCCCGTCAGCAGGTCGGCATCTACGAGGAGGAGCCCTTCAGCTCGTACTTCTCGGGCAACACGATCCAGATCTGCCC
>JBEVGQ010000075.1:0-2613 GCA_040511655.1 Aeromicrobium sp.
CCACGCCCGTGCAGGCGGCGATGACCGCCGCCTTGGCCGACGACGAGCACGTCACGCAGCAGCGCGAGCGGTATGCGTCCCGTCGCGCCGACCTGCGGGCCGCCCTCACGTCGGCGGGGTTCACCGTCGAGCACTCCGAGGGCGCGCTCTACCTGTGGGTGACGCGCGACGAGCCGTGCCGCGACACGATCGCGTGGCTGGCCGAGCGGGGCATCCTGGCCGCGCCCGGCGACTTCTACGGCCCCGCAGGCGCCCGTCACGTGCGCATCGCCTTCACGGCCACCGACGAGCGGGTCGCCGCCGCCGTCCAGCGTCTCACCGTCTGACCTGACGACGGCAGCGCACCGCCCCAGCCGCCCGGCGAGGCGAGGGTCAGTTGGTGGAGACGCGGACGACCGTCGGGGACGCCGCCGAGTCGGCCACCCAGCCCTTGGCCGAGTCGGTCGACGTCCACCGGCGCCCGTCGAACGTCACCTCGCTGATGCCGAGCGACGACGCCTGGCCCACCAGGTACTGCGCGACCGCCCACCCGCGGGCGTCGACGTCCGCGGCCCGGCCCGTCAGCGGGTACGAGGCGTCGTCGCCGTCGCGGACGACGCGGATGTCTCCGAAGGCCTTCTGGACGTCCTCGACGACGGCCGTCGTGCTACCGATGCTGCGTGGGTTGACCTGGCAGGTGAACGCCCCGGGGCTGTAGCCGCGCAGGGCCGAGGCCAGGGCGCGGGCGTAGTCCTCGTGCTGTGCGTACGCCTCGGGGAACCCCGACCGCTGCACGAGCTGGGCGGCGTCGTTGATGTCCATGTCCTGGTAGTCATCGACCTTGACCAGCGCGTCGTAGAACTCGCCGATCGCGTAGTGGGGGTCCATCAGCTGCGCCGTGGTTCCCCAACCCTGCGACGGACGTTGCTGGAACAGTCCGACCGAGTCGCGGTCGCCGTAGTCGAGGTTGTGGATCTTCGACTCCTGGAACGCCGTCGCGATCGCGATCGTCGTGGCGCGCGGCGGTAGCCCCCGCTGCTGCGCGAGCGCCGCCATGAGCGAGACCCAGCGGCCCTGCTCGAGGTCGAGCTGGGCGCGGGTGTCGCCGACCTTCGCGACGCAGAACTCGGCGCGGAGCGGAGCGCGGTCGCGCACCACCGTGCCGAACAGCACCGCCGCGACCACGAGGCCGAGCACGACGACCCAGCGCAGCCTCACCGGGACGCCCTAGTTGGCGTGCAGCGCCGCATTGAGCTCGATGCCGGTGCGCCCGCCGCGCGGTCGGGCCTGGAGCACGCCGGTCTCGCTGTCGACGATGAACAGGATGCCGTCCTCGCCGGACAGCTCGGACGCCTTGACGACCGTGCCGTCAGGCATCGTGACCTTCGATCCTGCGGTGACGTAGGTGCCCGCCGCCACGACGCAGTCGTCGCCGAGCGAGATGCCGATGCCGGCGTTGGCGCCGATCAGGCAGTTCTCGCCGACCCGGATGACCTCCTTGCCGCCGCCGGACAGCGTGCCCATGATCGAGGCGCCGCCGCCGACGTCGGAGCCGTCGCCGACCACGACACCGGCCGAGATCCGGCCCTCGACCATCGCGTGCCCCAGCGTGCCGGCGTTGAAGTTGACGAAGCCCTCGTGCATGACGGTGGTGCCGTCTGAGAGGTGCGCGCCGAGACGGACGCGGTCGGCGTCGCCGATGCGCACGCCTGTGGGGATGACGTAGTCGGTCATCCGCGGGAACTTGTCGACGCTGGTGACCTGGACGTGGTGGCCGGCGGCGCGGGCGCGGGCCCGGGTGGCCTCGAATCCGGCGACAGCACACGGGCCGATCGACGTCCACACCACGTTGGCGAGCAGGCCGAACTGCCCGTCGAGGCTCAGACCGTGGGGGGTGACGAGCCGGTGCGACAGCAGGTGCAGCCGGAGCCAGACGTCGTACGCGTCGGCGGGAGCCGACTGCAGGTCGTCGATGCGGGTCAGCACGACGGCCTTGGTGACCTGACGGACGTCGTCGCGCCCCTCGAGCACCGTCAGCTCGGCCGGCTCGACCTCGCGCTCGGGTGCTGGGCCGAGCCGGGGCTCGGGGTACCAGACGTCGAGGACGGTGCCATCGTCCGTCAGCGTCGCCAGGCCGTAGGCGTGCGCGCCCGGGTGCTGGTCAGCGGGGGAGTCGTCGACTGAGGTCATGCGTCACAACCTATCGAGCACCTGGTCGTTGCCGGGCGGCGACTACGACTTGGGCAGGCCGTCCTTGGTGCACAGCGAGCCGATCTGGTCGGTCTGGTCCTTGGCGATCAGGTCGAACATCTTGGGTGCGCGCTCTGGGTCCCACGTGACCGCGAAGTCGCGCAGCGGGACCGTGCAGTTGAGGCCCTTGCCGCCCATCGACGACGACAGCGCCAGTGCGAACTTACCCAGCGAGATCGGGCCGACGTCCTCGCCGATCGTCAACGAACCCGAGGCGCCGGAGGCGACCCGGGCGTAGCGCACGGGGTTGAGGACGGTCCACGGCGACTTGGCCTCGCTGGCGATCGAGCCGAGCACCTCGCGCTGGCTCTGGACCCGCTGGATGTCCTGCGTCGCGTACGAGTGACGGTTGCGCGAGTACGCCAGCGCGGTGCGTCCGTCGGC
>JBEVGQ010000076.1:0-6770 GCA_040511655.1 Aeromicrobium sp.
TCGGCCATGTCGATCCGCGAGGCCAGCGACTACCTCGCGACGCTCGAGATGAGCGACCGCGAGCGCCAGATCGGCGAGCGGGTGCTCAAGGAGATCAACGAGCGCCTCCGCTTCCTGCTCGACGTCGGACTCCACTACCTCGCGCTCGACCGCGCCGCCGGCTCCCTTTCCGGCGGCGAGGCCCAGCGCATCCGCCTGGCCACGCAGATCGGCGCGGGTCTGGTCGGCGTGCTCTACGTCCTCGACGAGCCGTCGATCGGCCTGCACCAGCGCGACAACCAGCGCCTCATCGAGACTCTCGTGCGCCTGCGCGACCTCGGCAACACCCTGATCGTCGTCGAGCACGACGAAGACACCATCCGCGCCGCCGACTGGGCCGTCGACATCGGCCCCGGCGCCGGCGAGCACGGCGGCCAGGTCATCGTCTCGGGCCCCGTCAAGGAGCTGTACGAGAGCGAGCACTCGCTCACGGGGCAGTACCTGTCGGGCCGCAAGTCGATCCCCGTGCCCGACAAGCGCCGCAAGAAGGTCAAGGGCCGCGAGCTCAAGGTGCTCGGCGCCAAGGAGAACAACCTCCGCGACATCGACGTCGCCTTCCCGCTCGGCATGTTCGTGGCGGTCACAGGGGTGTCCGGCTCGGGCAAGTCGAGCCTGGTCAACGACATCCTCTACACGCAGCTGGCTCGGTCGATCTACGGTGCGCGCACGATCCCCGGCCGCCACCGCACCATCACGGGCCTCGACGAGGTCGACAAGGTCATCCACGTCGACCAGTCGCCGATCGGCCGCACTCCGCGCTCCAACCCGGCGACCTACACCGGCGTCTTCGACCACGTCCGCAAGCTGTTCGCGCAGACGCCCGAGGCCAAGATGCGCGGCTACCTGCAGGGACGCTTCTCGTTCAACGTCAAGGGCGGACGCTGCGAGGCGTGCTCGGGCGACGGCACGATCAAGATCGAGATGAACTTCCTGCCCGACGTCTACGTGCCGTGCGAGGTCTGCCACGGGGCGCGCTACAACCGCGAGACGCTCGAGGTGCACTACAAGGGCAAGTCGATCGCCGACGTCCTCGACATGCCCATCGAGGAGGCCGTCGAGTTCTTCGAGGCGATCCCCGTCATCGCCCGCCACCTGCGCACGCTGGTCGAGGTCGGCCTGGGCTACGTCCGCCTGGGTCAGCCGGCCACGACGCTGTCGGGCGGCGAGTCGCAGCGCGTCAAGCTGTCGGCCGAGCTGCAGAAGCGCTCGACGGGTCGCACGGTCTACGTGCTCGACGAGCCCACGACGGGCCTGCACTTCGAAGACATCCGCAAGCTGCTGCTCGTGCTGCAGCGCATCGTCGACACCGGCAACTCGGTCATCGTCATCGAGCACAACCTCGACGTCATCAAGACCGCCGACTGGGTCATCGACATGGGTCCCGAAGGGGGAAGCGGAGGCGGCACGCTGGTGGCCCAGGGCACGCCCGAGCAGGTCGCGGAGATCGAGGCCAGCTACACCGGGTCATTCCTCAAGCCGTTGCTCTCGGCTCCCGCGCTCGCAGGCTCGTAGGCTGGCTCGGTGGCAGATCCAGCAACCTATCGGCCCGCACCGGGGGAGATCCCGACCGATCCCGGCGTCTACCGGTTCCGCGACGCCGAGCGGCGGGTCATCTACGTCGGCAAGGCCAAGTCGCTGCGCCCCCGGCTCAGCTCCTACTTCCAAGACATCTCCAACCTGCACCCGCGCACCCAACAGATGGTCACGACCGCCAGCTCGGTCGAGTGGACGGTCGTCGACACCGAGGTCGAGGCGCTGGCGCTCGAGTACTCCTGGATCAAGGAGTTCGACCCGCGGTTCAACGTCAAGTACCGCGACGACAAGTCGTACCCCTGGCTGGCGGTCACGGTCGGCGAGGAGTTCCCGCGCGTCACCGTCATGCGGGGGGCGCAGCGCAAGGGAGTGCGCTACTTCGGCCCGTACGGCCACGCGTGGGCCATCCGCGACACCGTCGACACGCTGCTGCGGGTCTTCCCGATGCGCTCGTGCTCGGCCGGCGTCTTCCGTCGCTCGGCCGCCATCGGACGTCCGTGCCTACTGGGCGACATCGGCAAGTGCGCGGCGCCGTGCGTCGGCCGGGTCAGCCCCGACCAGCACCGTGCCATCGTCAACGACTTCCTCGCGTTCATGGGCGGGCAGACCGCCGGCTTCACCAAGCGCATCGAGGCCAAGATGCTCGAGGCCTCCGAGCGCGAGGAGTACGAGCTCGCGGCCAAGCTGCGCGACGACCTCGGCGCGCTGCAACGGGTGCTCGAGAAGCAGACCGTCGTGCTCGGCGACGGCACCGACGCCGACGTGCTGGGCTTCGTCGACGACCCGCTCGAGATCGCCGTGCAGATCTTCTCGGTGCGCGGTGGACGCATCCGTGGTCAGCGCGGCTGGGTCGCCGAGAAGGCCGACGAGGCCGAGTTCCCCGAGCTGGTCCAGCGCGCGCTCATGACCCTCTACCAAGACGCCAACGCCTCGGCCGTCCCACGCGAGGTGCTGGTCCCGGCCATGCCCGCCGACGCCCAGACCGTCACCGAGCTGCTCAGCGAGCGCCGCGAGGGGCCCGTCACGATCCGCGTGCCGCAGCGCGGCGACAAGCGCGCCTTGATGCAGACCGTCGAGCAGAACGCCAAGCAGTCGCTGATGCGCCACAAGATGAAGCGCACGTCCGACCTGACGGCCCGCAGCCTCGCGCTCGAGGAGATCCAGGCGGCGCTCGATCTCGACACCGCACCGTTGCGCATCGAGTGCTACGACATCTCCAACCTCGGTGCCACCGAGACCGTCGCATCGATGGTGGTCTTCGAGGACGGGCTGCCGCGCAAGTCCGAGTACCGGCGCTTCACGATCCGCAACGAGGGTCAGAGCGACGTCGCCGCCATGCACGAGGTCATCACGCGGCGGTTCACGGCCCTGCTCAAGGCGCAGGAGGACAACGACGAAGAGGGCCCGGGCATCGACCCCGAGACGGGCAAGCCCAAGCGCTTCGCCTACAAGCCGGCACTGGTCGTGGTCGACGGCGGCCCGCCGCAGGTCGCCGCCGCCCATGCCGCGATGCAGGCCCTCGGCGTCACCGACATCGCCCTGGTGGGCCTGGCCAAGCGGCTCGAAGAGGTGTGGCTGCCCGATGACGACGACCCCGTCATCCTGCCGCGCACCAGCGAGGGCCTCTACCTGCTGCAGCGGCTGCGCGACGAGGCGCACCGCTTCGCGATCGGGCACCACCGCGGCCGCCGCAGCAAGACGATGATCGAGAGCGTCCTCGATCCCGTCGCCGGCCTCGGGCCCACGCGACGCAAGGCACTGCTCAAGTCGTTCGGATCGGTCAAGAAGCTGCGAGCCGCGACGGCCGAGGAGATCGCCATGGTTCCCGGCATCGGTGCGGCTACGGCACAATCCATCGTGGACGCGCTCGCCACGGGCGAGTCCGCGCCAGCCGTCAACACCGCGACGGGCGAGATCATCGACTCCTGACAGGACACCACCGTGAGCCAGCTGAGCCAGTTCGTCATCGTGACGGGCATGACGGGTGCCGGACGCGGCACGGCAGCCAAGGTCCTCGAGAAGCTCGGGTACTACGTCATCGACAACATCCCGCCCGGTCTGCTCGCCGGCGCCGTCGAGACCATCACGGCCTCCGACGACATCGACAAGCTCGCGGTCGTGGTCGACGCCCGTTCACGTGAGTTCTTCGGCGGCCTCGTCGACGCCCTCGAGTCGCTGCGCGACGTCGGCGTGATGTCGCGCGTCCTCTACCTCGAGGCGTCCGACGAGGTGCTGGTGCGGCGCCAGGAGGCCGCGCGCCGCCCCCACCCCCTCAGCCACGAGGGCCGCCTGATGGACGGCTTCGATCGCGAGCGCGAGCTGCTGCGGCGCATCCGCGGCCGCGCCGACATCGTCGTCGACACCACCAACCTGAACGTCCACCAGCTCGGCCAGCGCGTGCATGCCGCCTTCGAGGACGCCGACTCCGGCCTTCGTGCGTCCGTCATGTCGTTCGGCTTCAAGTACGGCATCCCGATCGACGCCGACATGGTCGCCGACCTGCGCTTCCTGCCCAATCCGTTCTGGGTCGACGACCTGCGTCCGCTCAGCGGCCTCGACCAGCCGGTCAGCGAGTACGTGCTCGCGCAGCCGCGCGCCGAGGAGTTCCTCGAGCAGTACGAGAAGCTCGTCGCCCTCCTCACAGGCGGCTACCTCAACGAGGACAAGCACTTCCTGACCATCGCGATCGGCTGCACCGGCGGTCGGCACCGCAGCGTCGCGATGTCCGAGGCCTTCGCCGAGCGCCTGCGTGCCCGTGGCGTCCGCACGCTGGTCGTCCACCGCGACCTGGGACGGGAATGATCACGCGTCCGCCACGCCCCGAACGGCCCGAACGCTTCGACGGAGACCTCAAGGTCGTGTCGCTCGGTGGCGGGCACGGCCTCGCGGCGAGCCTGTCGGCGCTGCGACGGCTGACCACCGAGCTCACGGGAGTCGTCACGGTCGCCGACAACGGCGGCTCGTCCGGACGTCTGCGCGACGAGCTGGGCGGCCTGCCTCCAGGAGACCTGCGCATGGCGCTGGCGGCGCTGTGCGGCGACGACGAGTGGGGACGCACATGGGCCGCCGTCCTTCAGCACCGGTTCTCCGGCGGAGGACCGCTCGACGGCCACGCGGTCGGCAACCTGCTGATCGCCGCGATCTGGGACCAGCTCGGCGACCACGTGGCCGGCCTCGACCTCGTGGGCGACCTGCTGGGCGCCCAGGGTCGCGTGCTGCCGATGGCCGCCGTGCCGCTCGACATCGAGGCCGACGTCCATCTGCGCTCGGCGCCCGACCGGCTGACGGTGGTGCGCGGCCAGGTCGAGGTCGCGTCGACCGACGGGCAGGTCGTCAGTGTGCGCCTCGAGCCGAGCGATCCGCCGGCATGTCCTGAGGCCGTCCGCGCCGTCGAGTCCGCCGACTGGGTCGTCGTCGGGCCGGGGTCGTGGTTCACGAGCGTCATGCCGACGTTGCTGGTGCCGGGGCTGCGCGACGTGCTCATCTCGACCCCCGCCAAGCGGGCCCTGGTGCTCAACCTCACCGAGCAGCACGGCGAGACCGAGGGGCTAAGCCCGACCGATCATCTCGAGGTGCTCGCGGCCCACGCCCCCGAGCTACGGCTCGACGCGGTCATCGCCGATCGCAGCCTGGTCGACGCCCGCGGCACGCTGGAGTCGGCTGCTCGTGACCTCGGCGCCCACCTGCACGTGTCAGACCTCGCGACCGGTCCCCAGTCCGATCAGCACGACCCCGCACGTCTCGCGGCCGCATTCGGCCAGGTCATGCGAGAGGCGTAGTGTGTCCACGTCCTGTTCGCGCAGAAGCTGCCCGACGAGACGTATCTCGACGACGACACCATAGGGGACTTTCTGCATGGCGATGACGGCCCAGGTGAAGGCGGAGCTCGCCAACACCACCATCACCAAGTCGTGCTGCCGCAAGGCCGAGGTGTCGTCCATCCTGCGGTTCTCCGGAGGGCTCCACATCGTCTCGGGCCGCATCGTGGTCGAGGCCGAGCTCGACACCGGCGCTGCGGCTCGCCGTCTGCGCAAGGACATCGCCGAGATCTACGGTCACGACAGCGAGCTGCTGGTCGTGCAGAACGCCGGCATCCGCAAGGACACCCACTACGTCGTCCGGGTCTCCAAGGACGGTGAGGCACTCGCACGCCAGACCGGTCTGATCGACGGCAGCGGTCGCCCCATCCGCGGGCTCCCGCCGCAGGTCGTCTCGGGTTCGTCGTGCGACGCCGTCGCCGCGTGGCGCGGCTCCTTCCTGGCCCACGGCTCGCTCACCGAGCCCGGACGCTCGTCGGCGCTCGAGGTCAGCTGCCCCAGCCCCGAGGCGGCTCTGGCGCTGGTCGGTGCGGCGCGTCGGGTCGGCATCAGCGCGAAGGCCCGTGAGGTGCGGGGCGTCGACCGGGTCGTCATCCGCGACGGCGAGGCCATCGGCGCGCTCCTGACACGCCTCGGTGCGCACGAGTCGCTCCTGGCGTGGGAGGAGCGCCGCATGCGCCGCGAGGTGCGTGCCACCGCCAACCGCCTGGCCAACTTCGACGACGCCAACCTCCGCCGCTCGGCCCGCGCGGCCGTGGCGGCAGGCGCTCGGGCGCAGCGCGCCCTCGAGATCCTGGCCGACGAGGTGCCCGACCACCTCAAGATGGCCGGCACGCTGCGCGTCGAGCACCGTCAGGCCAGCCTCGAAGAGCTCGGTCAGCTGCACGAGCCGGCCCTCACCAAGGACGCGATCGCCGGCCGCATCCGGCGGCTGCTCGCGATGGCCGACAAGCGGGCCGAAGAGCTCGGCATCCCCGACACCGAGTCGACGCTCGGCGACGACGCCCTCGGCGACGACTGATCGTCGCTGCCGATCGGGGCGATGCGACCCCGGTCACGGAGGTGACTCGCCGGTAGGGCCGGCACCTCGGTAGGGTGGGGTCGTTACCCACCCGATCCCGCAGGAGTGTTGTTAGCCGTGACCGTACGCGTAGGCATCAATGGATTTGGCCGCATCGGCCGCAACTTCTTCCGCGCGGCTCGCGCCGCCGGGGCCGACATCGAGATCGTCGCCGTCAACGACCTGACCGACAACAAGACGCTGGCCCACCTGCTCAAGTACGACTCGATCCTGGGCCGTCTCGACGCCGACGTCACGTACGACGAGAGCAGCATCTTCGTCGGTGACCAGAAGATCGCGGCCTTCGCCGAGCGCGACCC
>JBEVGQ010000077.1:0-3798 GCA_040511655.1 Aeromicrobium sp.
GTGTTGCGTCCGAGGTGCTGGTCGGGGAAGAACAGCACGCGCTGCCCGCGCTCGAAGGCCCACTCGAGCACCGTCGCGGCGTTGGACGACGTGCACACGATGCCGCCGTTGCGTCCGCAGAACGCCTTGAGGGCGGCCGAGGAGTTCATGTAGGTGACGGGGATGACGGGCTGCCGGCCGTCGGCGTCGGGCTCTGAGCCGTACAGCGCCATGAGGTCGTCCCAGCACGCCTCGACGGAGTCCTCGTCGGCCATGTCGGCCATCGAGCATCCTGCCGCCAGGTTGGGCAGGATGACCTTCTGATCGGGACGCGCGAGGATGTCGGCGGTCTCGGCCATGAAGTGGACGCCGCAGAACACGATCGTCTCGGCGTCCGGCTTGGTCAGCGCGGCGTTGGCCAGCTGGAACGAGTCGCCCACGAAGTCGGCGTACTGGATGACCTCGTCGCGCTGGTAGAAGTGCCCGAGGATCACCAGCCGGTCGCCGAGCGTCTGCTTGGCCGCGACGATGCGCGCATGCAGCTCGTCGGGGCTCATGCGCTGGTAGGCGGAGGGCAGCTGACCGGGCCGCACGACCGGCTCGGGGATGACGTCGTCCTCGGACGCGCCGGGGCCGTAACCCGGGAAGGCGTCGAACTCCCACGGCGCCTTGGCGAGCTCGACGTCGCAGCTGGCGGCGGGCTGCTCGACGATCAGGGTGTCGACGGACTTGGTCGCGGATGTCATCTGCGCTCCTCGGGGGCGGGAGAGGGCGCGCCGGCCTCGAAGCGGAACAGCGCGGGGGGACGGTGGCTCGTGCCCTGCAGGCAGGTGCCGGTGGGGACGAGGGTCTTGGTGGCCAGTGCCTGCCGGCGGAAGTTCGCCGGGTCGAGCGTCGTGCGCAGCACCGCCTCGTGGACGGCGCGCAGATCGGCCAGCGTGAACTCGGTGGGCAGGAAGGCGTGCGCGATCGGCGTGTAGGTGATCTTGGCGCGCAGCCGGGCCAAGGCGTAGTCGACGATCTGGGCGTGGTCGAAGGCCAGCGGGGGCAGGTCGTCGGCCACGAACCACTCGACGTTCTCGCCGTCGACGGCCCGCGCGACCTCGTCCTGGCGCACCAGCGCCCAGTAGACGATCGAGACGACCCGGTCGTCCGGCGAGCGGTCGACGTTGCCGAAGGCGTAGAGCTGCTCGAGGTAGTTGGGCGCCAGGCCGGTCGTGCGCTCGAGCGTGTGCCGCGCGCTCGCGGCGAGGTCTTCGTCGGCCTCGAGCGGGCCACCCGGCAGGGCCCACATGCCCTCGTACGGCTCGCGGATGCGGCGGACGAGCGGCAGCCACAGGGTCATCAGACCGCTGTCGGGGTGGGGGCGCAGCGCGAAGATCACGGTCGAGACCGCGAGCGACACGCGCTGGTCGATCGACGAGACCGTCATGATGGATCCTGACTTAAAGTAGGTGTGACTCTAAGGTCACTCTAGCGGCACCTTAAAGTCACGTCAACATTAAGTGGCCGACTGATCTCGTGCGGGTGTCGGTGGTCGCGACGATGATGGGCAGATGCTCCTCGCCGACGTCGTCGCCACCTCGCTCGCGGTCGCCGCCACCCGCTCGCGCACCGCCAAGGTGGCTGCGCTGGCCGAGCTGTTGCGGTGGCTCGACGATCCTGACGACGTCGTGATCGTCACGTCCTACCTCGCGGGCTCCCTGCGCCAGCGACGCACGGGCCTGGGCTGGCGCTCGTTGGCCGATCTTCCTCCCCCTGCCGATCGGGCGACCCTGACGGTGTCCGAGGTGCATGCCGCGTTCGAGGCGATGTCGACGATGGCAGGCGCCGGCTCGCAGGCCGCTCGCGCGGAGGCGACGGCGGCGCTGTTCGGCCGCGCCACGGCCGACGAGCAGACGTGGCTGCGCGGCCTCGTGACCGGCGAGGTACGGCAGGGCGCGCTCGACTCGCTGGTGCAGGAGGCGCTGGCGGTCGCCGGCGGGGTCCCGTCCACGAGCGTCCGACGGGCCGCGATGATGGCCGGCTCGACGGTCGACGTCGCAGTGGCGGCACTCACCGGTGGCGAACAGGCTCTGGCCGCCTTCGTGCTGCAGGTCGGACGTCCCGTGCTGCCGATGCTGGCCTCGTCGGCAGGCTCGGTTGCCGAGGCGATGGCCAAGGCGGGCGGCGGCACCGTCGCGGTCGACACCAAGCTCGACGGGGTCCGCATCCAGGTGCACCGCCGCGGTGACGAGGTGCTGGTCGTCACCCGCTCGCTCGACGACGTGACGAGCCGCCATCGCGAGGTCGTCGAGGTCGCGCGCGCTCTGCCCTGCCACGACGTCGTGCTCGACGGCGAGGTGCTGGCGCTGGGGCCCGATGGGCGTCCTCGTCCGTTCCAAGAGACGGCTTCGCGAGCCGCGTCCGCGGCCGGTGTCGCGCTGACGCCGGCCTTCTTCGACGTGCTGCACGCCGACGGCCGCGACCTGGTCGACTCCCCCACGCACGTGCGGCTCGATGTGCTCGAGTCGCTGGTGCGCCCCGAGCACCTCGTGCCGCGGCTGCTCACCGACGACCCCGCCGAGGCCGAGACGTTCACGGCCCAGGTGCTCGAGCGCGGGCACGAGGGCGTCGTGGTCAAGAGCCTGTCGGCGCCCTACGCGGCCGGCCGTCGCGGCGCGACGTGGGTCAAGGTCAAGCCCGTGCACACGCTCGACCTCGTCGTGCTGGCCGTCGAGCGTGGCTCAGGGCGTCGCAGCCAGTGGCTGTCGAACATCCACCTGGGCGCCCGCGACGCCGACACCGGTGAGCCGGTGATGCTCGGCAAGACGTTCAAGGGCATGACCGACGAGGTGCTGCGGTGGCAGACCGAGCGGTTCCGCGAGCTGCAGACGTCCGATGACGGCTACGTCGTCACCGTGCGCCCCGAGCAGGTCGTCGAGATCGCCTTCGACGGCGTGCAGCGCTCGACCCGCTACCCCGGAGGCGTCGCACTGCGCTTCGCCCGCGTCATCGGCTACCGCGACGACAAGACGTCCACCGAGGCCGACACGCTCGACACCGTCCGGTCGTACCTGCCCTGACCCCGGAGCCCGGCTCGCCGAGGAGAGACTTACCGGCGTGCGAGGAGAGAATTGAGACGCCGCGAGTCTCTCGCCGACACACCGTGAGTCTCTCGTCGACACACCGCGAGTCTCTCGCCGGCGTCACTGGAAGTCGCGGCCGCGGTGCTTGGGTGGGATCGCCCGACCGGCCTGGGGATAGACCTCCTCGATGCGCATGAGCTTGTCGGCGACGAGGTTGACGACCCCCTCGTGGCTGCGCTCGAGGATGCCGCGGATGACCATGCCGGCCGAGTTGCGTCCCACGACCCGGTAGCGGCTCCACAGCGCTTGCGAGCACACCACGTTGAGCATGCCCGTCTCGTCCTCGATGTTGAGGAAGGTGATGCCCGAGGCCGTCGCCGGACGCTGCCGGTGCGTGATGAGGCCGGCGACCTTGACCCGCCTGTTCGCCTCGGCGGTCACGGTGTCGGACACCGACAGGATGCCCTCGGACATCAGCAGCGGCCGCAGGTGCTCGATGGGGTGCGTCTCGGGCGAGATGCGGGTGGCCCACAGGTCGGCCATCGTGATCTCGACGTCGCTCATGCCAGGCAGCATCGGGGGCGGCGCCGCGACCGCGGTGCCGTCGAGCTGGTCGGCACTCTGGACGTAGCCGGCGTTCCAGAGCGCCTGACGGCGCGACACGCCGAACCCGTCGAAGGCACCGGCCGTGGCCAGCGACTCCATCTGCGCCACCGTCAGCCCGGTGCGCCGGGCCACGTCGGCCATGTCG
>JBEVGQ010000078.1:0-5198 GCA_040511655.1 Aeromicrobium sp.
CCGAGCCGTGGTTCTTCGCGGTGTTCGCGGCGTGGGGCCTGCTGGCTGAGCTCGCCGCGCGCCTGGTCGGACCGGCTCTCGCCGGGCTCGTGCCGGCCTCGTGGCTCGACCGTGCCGTCCGCGGCGTCGACCAGGTGCCGGTTGCCGGTGTGACGTCGCCCACGCCGCCGCCGCAGGCGGCCCCGGTCGCGTCGTCGGCGCCGATGGATGCTCGCTCGAAGCGGATCCTGGCCGTCGTCGGTGCGCTCGTCGTGGCCGGCGTGCTGGCGGTCGTGGGCGTCTCGGTCGCCGGCTCGATGTTCTTCGGCCCTGACAAGCCCGTCGAGAAGTACTTCGCGGCGCTCGGCGACGGCCGGGCCTCGGACGCCCTCGAGCTCGTCCGGCTCGACTCCCCAGCGGACGAGCGACTGCTGCTGACCGACGAGGTGCTCGGCGACAGCGACGCCCGGATCGAGGACGTCCGGATCGGCGACGTTCAGCGCAGCGGCAGCGCCGCGACCGTCACCGTCGAGTACACGATCGACGGAGCCCAGCAGAGCCAGGACGTGACGCTCACCAAGGCGGGCTCGCGGTTCGTCGTCTTCGACGACTGGAAGATCGTCGACCCCGACCTCGGCGCGATCGAGGTGAGGGCTCCCGGTGCCTCCGGTGTCGAGGTGAACGGGCGTGCGGTCGATCTCGACGGGTTCGACGACGGCGTGCGTCTGTCGGCCTTCCCGGGCACGTACGAGGTCGCGCCGGGCTCGGGCTCGACGTACCTGTCGTTCGAGTCGAAGAAGGTCGACGTCGGCACCGACGTGGAGTCGGCCGACTTCGAGGTGGCGCCCACCGACGAGCTGCTGACCGAGGTGGCGTCGCAGGCCGACCAGTTCGTGGCGGCCTGCATCGCCCGCACCGAGGCGGATCCGGCGGGATGCCCCAACAGCACGTACGGCTACCGGCTCCAGGACGTCCGATGGACGCTCGACGCCAAGCCCACGTACGACCTGAGGTCCGACTACGACGGGGGCTGGCGGTTCACGACCAAGACCCCCGGCCGGGCAACGGTCACGGCCAAGGAGAGGTCGTTCCTCGACGACGAGGAGCCCAGGGACTTCACCGACCAGGACACCATCGACCTGTCCGGTGACGTCACGATCGACGGCGACACGGTCACGGTCGACATCAAGAACTACTTCTGACCCCGGCGCCGGGGCCGTCCGCCAGTGGACGGTCCCGGCGTCCCCGTGCCCCTACAGTGGTGACCATGACCGACCGCCTCGACGCCTACTTCGACGGCTACGTCGCGGTCGGTGCCATCGTCGTGGCGGGTCTCCTGCTCGCGACCGCGATGCTCGGGGTCAACCGGCTCATGCGTCCCCGCGCGGCCTCGGTCGCCAAGCTGACGACCTACGAGTCGGGGGTCGACCCCGTCGGCCAGGGGTGGTCGCAGTCGACGGTGCGCTACTACGTCTACGCGTTCCTGTACGTCATCTTCGCTGTCGACGCGGTGTTCCTGTTCCCGTGGGCCGTGGTGCTCGAGCAGATCGGCCGGGCCGCGGCGGTCGAGATGGGCGTGTTCGTCGGCATCCTCGCGATCGGCCTCGGTTACGCGTGGCGCAAGGGAGTGCTGACGTGGACGTGACCGGCGCCGTCGACCTTCCCATGCCGAGCCTCGCCCCGCCCTCGGTGGGAGCCGGCTCGCAGCACGCTCCCAAGGCAGCCCGCTACCTGCTCAACTGGGGCCGCAAGTACTCCCTCTGGGTGTTCAACTTCGGGCTGGCGTGCTGTGCGATCGAGTTCATCGCGACGTCGATGTCGCGGCACGACTTCATCCGGCTCGGGGTCATCCCGTTCGCGCCGGGCCCACGGCAGGCCGACCTGATGGTCGTCTCGGGCACCGTGACCGACAAGATGGCGCCGGCCATCAAGCGCCTGTACGACCAGATGCCCGAGCCCAAGTACGTCATCAGCTTCGGCTCGTGCGCCAACTCCGGAGGCCCCTACTGGGACTCGTACTCCGTCACCAAGGGCGTCGACCAGATCATCCCCGTCGACGTCTACGTGCCCGGCTGCCCGCCGCGTCCCGAGGCACTGCTCAACGGCATCGTCACGCTGCAGGACAAGATCGCCGGCGAGAACCTCGCCGAGCGGTACGCGCGTCCTGCGACGTCGCTGCTCAGCCCGCGCATCGTCGCGCCCCGCCCTCCGGAGGGGGAGGCGTGAGCCTCGAGGCCAACCAGTTCGGGCCCCCGCATCGCGTCGTCGAGGCGACGGCGTGGCACGCCGAGGTCGCCGCGCTGAAGGCCGACGGCTACTCGTTCTTCGACTGGCTGTCGGCCGTCGACGAGCACCCCGACGGGTTCCGCCTGGTGCTGCACGTGGCGCGGCTCGATCCCGCCCTCGACCACCTGCTGCTGGTCGCCTACCTCGACCGCGACGCCCCGACCGTCGAGTCGATCGCGGACGTCTACCCGGGCGCGGCCTGGCACGAGCGCGAGACCCACGAGATGTTCGGCCTGTCGTTCGTCCGGGCAGGCGAGCCGGTCGACGACGAGCCGCTGCTGCTGCCCGACGGCTTCGAGGGGCATCCGCTGCGCAAGGAGTTCGTGCTCGCGTCGCGGGTCGCCAAGGCGTGGCCGGGGGCCAAGGAGCCTGGCGAGAGCGACGCCGACTCCGCGAAGTCGCCGGGTCGCCGTCGGGTCAAGCCCCCGGGCGTCCCCGACGGCTGGCTGCAGCCCTCTGCCACCGATCCGCGTCCGGGGGCGGCGGATGAGTGAGGTCATCGACGTCCTGGTGAGGTGTCTCTTCGTGGTGCTGGCCTTCTTGACCATGCCCCTGCTGGTCGGGCAGATGGAGCACAAGGCCATGGCCCACATGCAGGGCCGGGTCGGGCCGATGGCTGCGGGCGGCTTCCACGGGTGGGCGCAGCTCGTCGCCGACGGCGTCAAGTTCGTCCAGAAGGAGAGCATCACGCCGGTCGCGGCCGACCGGCGGGTCTTCGAGCTGGCCCCGGCGGTCGCGCTGGTGCCGTACCTGGTCGCGATGCTCGCGATCCCGCTCGGGCCGTTCTTCGGCCACGACGTCCTGATCGGCCACGACCTCGACCTCGGCCTGTTCTTCGTCCTGGCGGCCATGAGCGTCGGCGTGCTGGGCACGCTGATGGGCGGTCTCGGCAGCGGCAACAAGTACTCGTACATCGGCGGGATGCGCGTCGCGGCTCAGCTCATGTCGTACGAGCTGCCGATGGTGCTGGCGGCGGCCAGCGTGGCGATGCTCGCCGGCACGCTCTCGCTGGTCGGCATCGCGGACGCCTTCGAGCCGTGGTGGCTGCTCGTGCAGCTGCCGGGCCTCGTGGTGTTCTTCGTCGCCGGACTCGCCGAGCTGCAGCGTCCGCCGTTCGACGCGCCGCTGGCCGATGCCGAGCTCGTCATGGGACCGCTCACCGAGTACGGCGGGATGCGCTTCGCGATGTTCCTGCTGGCCGAGTACGCGGGCATCGTCGTGCTGTCCGCGCTGACGACGGTGCTGTTCCTCGGCGGGTGGGCGGGGCCGTGGTCCGACCAGCTGGGCTGGGCGTGGACGCTGCTCAAGATCGTGGGCGTCTCGTTCCTCGTCATCTGGGCGCGCGTCGCGTACCCCCGGCTGCGCGAGGACCAGGTCAACGTCCTGGCCTGGAAGGTGCTGGTGCCGCTGGCCCTGGCGCAGGTCACGCTGACGACCCTGGTGGTGGTCTGGTGAACGGCTACGGCAAGGGACTGTGGCAGGGGCTCGCGGTCACCTGGAAGAACCTGACGCGGCGCAGCGTCACGGCCGGCTACCCCGACGTCCAACCTGATCTGCCGCCTCGCAGTCGGGGCGTCATCGCGCTGCAGGAGGAGAACTGCACGTCGTGCATGCTGTGCGCCCGCGAGTGCCCGTCGTGGTGCATCACGATCGACGCGCACAAGGAGGTCATCCCGGCGGAGACCGAGGGTGGACGCGACCGCAGCCAGAACGTCCTCGACCAGTTCGACATCGACTACTCGATCTGCATGTACTGCTCGATCTGCATCGAGGTGTGCCCGTTCGACGCCCTGCACTGGTCGCCGGAGTTCGCCTACGCCGAGGGCGACCTCAAGGACCTGACTCACGACATGAACCGGCTCCGCACCTGGATGGACACCGTTCCGCCGCCGCAGGCCCTCGACCCCGGAGCCGACCAGGGCAAGGAGCTGCAGGCGCACGAGCGCAGGCACGCGACCGAGATCCCTCCGGGGGCTCAAGAATCGGGGGAGAGGTGACCGCGACCGAGGTCGTCTTCGTCGCGCTGTCGGTGCTGGCGGTCGGCTCCGCCCTGCTGGCGATGACGAGCCGCCGGCTGGTGCACTCCGCGCTGTGGCTCGTCGTGACGCTCGGTGCCGTGGCGGGCTGCTTCGTGCTGATGACGGCCGAGTTCATCGCCTGGGTGCAGGTGCTGGTGTACGTCGGGGCGGTCGTGGTGCTGGTGATCTTCGCGCTCATGCTGACGCGGCAGGGTGAGGGCACGACGGCCGAGGTCACCGCCAACCGCTGGACCGCCGCGCTGCTGGGCCTCGTCGCGGCCGTCGGGCTCGGGGCCACGACGATCGCGGGCTTCGGCGGCGAGCGCATCGAGGGACGCCGCATCGGCACCGCGGCCTCGATCGGCGACGCGCTCTTCACCGACTGGGTGCTGCCGTTCGAGATCCTCAGCGCTGTGCTGCTGGCCGCGCTCGTCGGCGCGATCGTCCTCTCCCGGTCGGGATCCGATCGCTGATGTCGCTGCTCTACCCACTGGTGCTGTCGTCCGCCCTCTTCGGGATCGGGCTGTACGGCGTGCTGGCGCGTCGCAACGCCGTGCTGATGCTGCTCGGCGTCGAGCTGATGCTCAACGCCGTCAACCTCAACCTCGTGGCCTTCGACGCCTGGTTCGCCGACCGGATGCACACCGGGCAGGTGCTGACGCTCTTCGCGATCGCGCTGGCCGCCGCCGAGATCGGCCTGGGGCTCGCGATCGTCCTCGCCCTGTTCCGTGCGGTGCGCACGGTCGACGTCGACGAGGTGGGGCGATGAGTCCTTTCGACAAGCTCAAGGGGCTCCGGTACGTCGGGCTGACGGCGGTGCTGGCGGTCGTCGTGGCGATCTGGGCGGTGCCAGATCTCGGACGCGACAGCTTCGCGTTCGTGACCATCGGGCAGGCCGGCCCAGACAACGGCCCG
>JBEVGQ010000079.1:0-3915 GCA_040511655.1 Aeromicrobium sp.
TGGCGCGCCGGCACGTAGGCCGCGATCATCGAGGCCGACGCGCCGAGCAGCACCGCTGCCGCCACGAACCCCCACTGCACCTCGAACGGCCCGAAGGCCAGCGCGGGGATCACGTCGGGCCCGAGCCACACGACGAGCGCCGACAGCGCCGCCCCCAGCCCGGCGCCGACCATGCACGCCAGCACGCCCAGCACCAGCGCCTGGCCCAGCACCATGCTCCTCACCTGCCGCGGCGAGGCGCCCGCCGACGCCAGCAGTGCCAGGTCGCGGCGCTGGCGCCTCACGCCGACGGCGAACGCCGGGCCGGCGAGCAGCACGACCTCGAGCACGATCGACGTGACGACGACGGCCAGCACGGCTCGGGTCGTCGCGTCGTCGGCGGACGACATCAGGAGATCCCCCGAGACCGCGTCGTCGGCCGGCGGGTGGGCCAGCACCTCCCGCGACGTCACGACGAAGCCCGAACGGTTGAGCTTCTGCACGTCGCTCCAGTCGACCGGCCCCGCGTCGTCCATCAGGAACGAGGTCTCGCCGTCCGTCAGGACCCCCGGCATCACCATCACCGACTGCGGGTCTCCCCCGCGCAGGACGGAGCTGGTGCGGCCGATGCCGACGACCGTCAGCGCGCCCCCGCGATCGATCTCGACGGTCGAGCCGATCGTCGCGCCGTGGCGCGCCAGCTTGGACGAGACCATCACCTCGTCTTCCGCCGTGGGGACGCGACCGCTGTCCAGGCGGTACGTGCCTGTGGCGGCCGGGCTCGACGCGTCGACCGCCAGCCACGTGCTGCGGTACCCCTGGCGTCCCACCACGACGGTCGCGGCGAAGCCCCGCGTGAGCGTCTGCACCACGCCGCCGGCGGCCTGCTGCAGAGCCGCCGCCTGCTGCTCAGGTGTCTCCAGTCGCTCGTCGGGCTCGCCGGTCGAGGCCAGGTCGGAGCCGTCGGGCGACTGCTCGACCGCCCCGCCCAGGTAGGTCGCGACGGCGTCCGCAGAGCCCATGTCGTCGGCGATGCGCTCCTGCGCGCTGAGGTTGTTGGACGCCACCAGCGTGGTCAGCACGACGGTCAGCAGCACGGGGGTGCCGATCATCGTGAGGATCAGCGCGCTTCGGCCCCTCGAGCGGAGCACGTCGCGTCGGCCGACCCGCACGGCCAGGCGCCACGTCGCGAGCGTGCGGCTCACAGGTGGCGACCCGAGGCGAGCAGCGTCTCGGCCGACATCTCCGAGGCGGTGGTGTCGGTGATGCGCCCGTCGCGCAGGAAGACGATGCGGTCGGCCCAGGCCGCGTGGCGCGCGTCGTGGGTCACGATGAGGCCGGCGGCCCCGCGGTCGATGCGCCTGCGCAGGACCTTGAGCACCGCCTCGCCCGTGTGGGAGTCGAGGGCGCCTGTCGGCTCGTCCGCGAGCAGCACCCGCCTCGGGCCGACCAGGGCTCGCGCGATCGCGACTCGCTGCTGCTGGCCTCCCGACATCTCGTCGGGGAAGCGGTCGGCCAGCTCGGCCATCTCGACGTCCTCGAGTGACTTGACCGCGCCGCGTCGAGCGGCCCGGCGCGACATCCCGTCGAGCTCGAGCGGGAGCGCCACGTTCTCACCGGCGGTCAGGGTGGGGATGAGGTTGAGGTCCTGGAACACGTAGCCGACGTTGCGACGACGCATCGCCGCCAGCTGCTTGGCGGAGGCACTGCCCAGGCTCTCGCCCTCGACCAGGACCTCGCCTGCCGTCGGACGGTCGAGGCCGCCGGCGAGAGTCAGCAGGGTCGACTTGCCTGAGCCGGAGGGCCCCATCACGGCGACGAGCTCTCCTGCGACGAGCTGCAGGTCGACACTCTGCAGCGCCCGGACCTCTGCGGCGCCCTCGCCGTGCACCCGGCTGACGCCGCGCAGCTCGAGCAGCACCTCGCTCATGACGTCACCCGCTCGGCCGACGAGGCCTGCGACGCAGGCGTGGACGTCGGCCGCGCGCGGCGCACCCTCGACTCCACGTGGTCGAGCCACCGCACCTGCGACTCCGCCGAGAAGATGAGTCGTTCGATCACCAGCTCCCACGCCAGGTCGTCGGTCGCATCGGCCTGGCGCTTGAGCCGCGTGTAGTCCTGCAGCTGGCGCAACGTCGCAGCGCGCTGGGTCTGGATGACCTGCGCGAGGTCGACGTCGTCGAGGCCCACGCCGAGAGCGAGCTTGATCGACAGCTCGTCGCGCGGATCGCTCGACCCGTCGACCGGGTCGGTGAACCACGTGGCGACGTCCTGGCGGCCGGCAGTCGTCAGCGCGTAGGCGATCCGGCCGTCCGCATCTGGCTCACCGTCGGCGTCGACCAGGCCGTCACGCTGCAGTCGCTGGAGGGTCGAGTAGACCTGGCCGACGTTGAGCGGCCACGTGCCGCCGGTCCGTGCCTCGAACTCGGCCCGCAGCTGGTAGCCGTGGCGCGGTCCCTGCGTCAGCAGGGCCAGCAGGCTGTGGCGGATCGTCATCGGGGCACCCCATACTCGGTATGTATACGTCGAGCACGACGGTATACCGGGTATGCACCGGTGGCAAGGATCAGCGCAGGCGCGTCGCGAGCTCGGCTGCCCAGTAGGTCAGCACGATGTCGGCGCCCGCTCGCCGGATCGACAGGATGATCTCGTCGATCGCCCGCTCCCGGTCGATCCAGCCGTTCGCGGCGGCAGCCTCGACCATCGCCATCTCGCCCGAGATGTTGTACGCCGCCACCGGGACGTCGACCGCGGCGCGGACGTCGGCGATCAGGTCGAGGTACGACAGCGCCGGCTTGACCATCACGATGTCGGCGCCCTCCTCGATGTCGAGCAGGGTCTCGCGGATCGCCTCGCGCCCGTTGGCCGGATCCTGCTGGTACGTCTTGCGGTCGCCCCGCAGCGAGGAGTCGACGGCCTCGCGGAACGGGCCGTAGAACGCCGAGGAGTACTTCGCGGAGTACGCCAGGATGACGGTCTCGTCGTGACCGGCGTCGTCGAGCGCCGCTCGGATCGCGCCGACCTGGCCGTCCATCATGCCGCTGGGCCCCACGACGTGCGCTCCGGCCTCGGCCTGCACGACACCCATCTGCGCGTAGATCTCGACCGTGGCGTCGTTGTCGACACGTCCTTGCGCGTCGAGCACGCCGCAGTGGCCGTGATCGGTGAACTCGTCGAGGCACAGGTCGGCCATCACCAGCAGGTCGTCGCCGACCTCGGCTCGGGCGTCGGCGAGAGCGACGTTGAGGATGCCCTCGGGATCGAGCGCACCCGACCCGGCGGCGTCCTTGTGCTCGGGCAGCCCGAACAGCATCACGCCCCCCAGACCCAGCTGGGCGGCCTCGGCGTAGGCCCGACGCGCGCTGTCGCGCGTGTGCTGGACGACGCCCGGCATGCTCGCGATCGGACGCACCTCGGTGCGGCCCTCGGCCACGAACATCGGCAGCACCAGCTGCGAGGGCTGCACGTGCGTCTCGGCCACCAGCCGCCTCATCGCCGGCGACGAGCGCAGGCGACGAGGACGGTCGGCAGGGAACGACATGCGGCTCAGGCCTTGCGCCGTGCGGACGGACGCTTCTGCGACGGCTTGGTCACGGGCTCGCCGGCCTCGACGAAGCCGAGGCGACGTGCCGCACCGAACTCGGCGAGCGAGTCGGCGAGCACCTCGACCGACGGCGAGTCGGCGACGACGTCGACGCGCAGGCCGTGCTCCTCGGCGGTCTTGGCCGTCGCGGGACCGATGCACGCGATGATCGTCGACGTGTGCGGCTTGCCGGCGATGCCGACGAGGTTGCGCACCGTGGACGACGAGGTGAACATGACGGCGTCGAACTTGCCGGTCTTGATCGCCTCACGCGTCGGCGCCGGCGGCGGGGCGGCCCGGACGGTGCGGTAGGCCGTGACGTCGTCGACCTCCCAGCCGAGGTCGATCAGGCC
>JBEVGQ010000080.1:0-3849 GCA_040511655.1 Aeromicrobium sp.
GGGGGGCGGGGGGGGGGGCGGCGCCCCGGCGGCGCGGGCCTGTATCGGGTCAGCGCCCCGGGCGAGCGGGTGCTGCTCGCCGGTCCCAGCGGCGCAGGCAAGTCGACACTGCTGCATGCGCTGGTGGGTGCCCTCGGCACGACGCTGACCGGCGAGCTGTCGGGCGAGGTCGCCGTCGACGGTCGCGTGGGTCTCGTCCCGCAGCAGCCGGGAGACTCCGTCGTCGCCGAGACGATCGGCCGTGACGTCGCGTTCGGCCCCGAGAACGTGGGGCTCGCGCGCGACGACATCTGGCGACGAGTCGACCGGTGCCTCGACGAGGTCGGCCTGCGACAGGGACGACGACACCCCACGTCCGCCCTGTCGGGCGGCGAGCTGCAGCGGCTGTCGCTGGCCGGGGTGCTGGCGCTGGAGCCGGCCGTCGTGCTCCTCGACGAGCCGACCTCGATGCTCGACGACGACCATGCCGCGTCCGTGCGCGAGGCGGTGCGGCGCACCGTGGCGGCGAGCGGAGCCACCCTCGTCGTCGTCGAGCACCGGCTCGGTCCGTGGCTCGACCTGGTCGACCGGGTCGTCGTGCTCGATGCCGGAGGCGACGTCGTGGCGGACGTCGATCCCGTCACGTTCGTGCGCGACCACACCGACACGCTCGGAGACATGGGGGTGTGGATGCCGGGGCTCGAGGCTCCGACGCCGACCGCCGTCGACGTGGACCTGGTGAGGCCCGAGGTCGTCCTGCCCACGATCCGCGCGGTCGGCCTCGACGTCCTGCTGCGGTCCAGGTCGTTGCGCGGGACCACCGAGACGTGGGCGCTGCGCGGAGTCGACGCCGCCATCGGTCCAGGTCGGCTGTCAGCGCTCACAGGTCCGAGCGGTGCGGGCAAGTCGACGCTCCTGGCGGCCTTCGGCGGGCTGGTGCAGCCGACCGGCGGGCGCATCGAGGGGATCGCCCCGCCGCTGGGCCGCCGCGGCTCGAGGGCTCTCGCGGCCGACGTCGGCTGGGTGCCCCAGATCCCCGAGCACGGATTCGTCGGCTCGACCGTGCGCGAGGAGGTGGCGACGACGTCCGGTCGCCTCGGCCGAGCTGTCGACGTCGAGTCCCTGCTGACGCTCCTGGGGCTCGAGCACCTCGCCGGCGCCCACCCGTACCGGCTGTCCGGCGGCGAGCAGCGGCGGCTCTCGCTGCTGGCGGCGGTGGCCCACCGCCCGGGCCTGCTGCTGCTCGACGAGCCGACCGTGGGACAGGACCGGCGCACGTGGGCGGCCGTCGCGGGGCTCGCGCTCGCGGCGAGGGGCGCCGGTGCGGTCGTCGCCTCCTCGACCCACGACGCGGAGCTCGTCGCGCTCGCCGACGACGTCTTCACGCTCGACGGCGGTGCGTTGCGGTGAGACATCTGGTCGTGCGCCTGAATCCACTGGTCCTCGTCTCCTTCGGGTTCGCGTCGCTGCTGGGCTCGTTCGCGGTCCGCGACATGACCTCGGCGGTCGCGGCGGTGGCTGCGTACGCCGTGGCGGCCGTCCTCTTCCTGCCGTCGTGGCGCTACCCCCTGGCGTGCCTGGTGCTGTGCGGTGTCTCGGCGGCACTCGTGGCCTACTCGGCGTGGAGACTCGGCAACGGCGACCACGCCGCCGTCGCGGCGATGCGCATCCTCGTGCTCGCCTGGCCCGGCGCCGTGGCCGTCGGATTCGTCGATCCGTCACGCCTCGGCGACCACGTGGCGCAGCGGCTCCACGTGCCGGCCCGGTTCGTCGCGTCGTTCGTCGCGGTGCTGCAGCGTGTCACCACGATGAGCACGACGTGGCAGCAGATCGACCGCACACGCCGAGCCCGCGGCCTCGGGCCCGGACGTCGTCCCGTCGCGATCGTCGTCCACGCGGGCAGCATGACGTTCGCGATGCTCGCGTCGTCGCTGCGTGGAGCCAGCCGCATGTCGATCGCGATGGATGCGCGGGGGTTCGCGACGGCTCAGCGCCGCACGTGGGCCGAGCCGGCGACCTGGACCCGCCTCGACACCGGCGGCCTCCTCGCATCGGTCGCGCTCGGGGCCGTCCCTGTCATCGCCCGCCTCGTCTGACCGTGGTCGACCGATCTTTCGGCGTTCGCGTCGCTCTGGCCACCGAGACGCCGAAGGATCCGTGGCCCCGGGGCTGTGGCGTGGCGCGGGCGGACCGGTTATGGTCTCAACTAAGCAAGCGCTTACCCCGGTGCGCTTCGGATGGGAGAGGTCCCCGCATGAC
This sequence comes from Aeromicrobium sp., assembly GCA_040511655.1. GTDB lineage: Bacteria > Actinomycetota > Actinomycetes > Propionibacteriales > Nocardioidaceae > Aeromicrobium. The sequence goes on from JBEVGQ010000080.1 coordinate 2,239, forward strand.
CCGTGTGTTCGACAGCCTCGATGCCTTCAAGGCCGCAGCCGGTGAGGAGCTCGGCACCAGTGACTGGGTCACGGTCACGCAGGAGCAGATCAACACCTTCGCCGACGCGACGGGCGATCACCAGTGGATCCACGTCGATCCCGAGCGGGCCGCGACCGGGCCCTTCGGCGGCACGATCGCCCACGGGTACCTCACGTTGTCGCTGCTGCCGGTCTTCGCCGAGCAGATCTACTCGATCGAGGGCCTGGCCTTCGGCATGAACTACGGCGCCAACAAGGTGCGGTTCCCGGCTCCCGTCCCGGTCGACTCGCGCCTTCGCGCCACCGCGACGCTCGTCTCGACCAACGACATTCCCATCGGGACGCAGGGCGTCGTGACCTTCGTCGTCGAGCGCGAGGGCGCCGACAAGCCCGTCTGCATCGCCGAGGTCGTCTACGTCATGGCAGGAGCCTGAGATGCACTTCGGATACGACGAGAAGACGACCGCGCTGATCGAGAAGGTCACGGCCTTCATGGAGGCCGAGGTCTACCCCGCCGAGGCCGTGTTCAAGGAGCAGGTCGAGGCCGCGATCGCCAGCGACACGTGGTCGTTCCCGCCGATCGTCATGGAGATCCGCGCGAAGGCCAAGGCCCAGGGCCTCTGGAACTTCTTCGACCCGTCCGAGCACGGCGCCGGCCTGACCAACCTGCAGTACGCGCCCATCGCCGAGCTCACGGGCCGCAGCATCCAGATCGGACCGGCGGCCTTCAACTGCGCCGCGCCCGACACCGGCAACATGGAGGTGCTGAGCATGTTCGGCACCGACGAGCAGAAGAAGAAGTGGCTCGAGCCGCTGCTGGCCGGTGACATCCGCTCGGCCTTCGCGATGACCGAGCCGCAGGTCGCGTCGTCCGATGCGACCAACGTCGAGCTCAGCATCGTCCGCGACGGCGACGAGTACGTCATCAACGGCCGCAAGTGGTGGATCACCGGCGCGATGAACCCCGACTGCAAGATCTTCATCGTCATGGGCAAGACCGACCCGACGGCCGCCCGGCACCGCCAGCAGAGCCAGATCCTGGTGCCGCGCGACACCCCCGGGCTCGAGATCGTCCGCGGCATGCACGTGTTCGGCTACCACGACCGCGACCACGGCGGACACGCCGAGATGCGGTTCACGGACGTCCGGGTGCCGGCCTCGAACATCATCGGCGGCGAGGGCGAGGGATTCGCGATCGCCCAGGCGCGCCTCGGACCCGGCCGCATCCACCACTGCATGCGCTCCCTGGGCATCGCCGAGCGGGCCATCGAGATGATGAGCCAGCGCGCCTCCGAGCGCGTCGCGTTCGGCAAGCCCATCGCCGAGCAGGGCGTCGTGCGCGACTGGATCGCCGAGTCGCGCGTCAAGGTCGAGCAGCTGCGTCTGCTGATCCTCAAGGCCGCCTGGCTCATGGACACCGCGGGCAACAAGGCCGCCCACACCGAGATCCAGGCGATCAAGATCGCGACGCCCAAGACCGTCGAGTGGATCCTCGACAAGGCCATCCAGACCCACGGCGCCGCCGGCCTCAGCCAGGACACCGAGCTCGCCGCCGCCTTCGCCGGCATCCGCACGCTGCGCTTCGCCGACG
>JBEVGQ010000081.1:0-4535 GCA_040511655.1 Aeromicrobium sp.
CGCCAAGGCCGGCGTCGAGGTCACCCCCGGCACGCGCGACGACCTGCCCGAGTTCCACCGCGTCTACGCCGAGACGGCCGAGCGCGATCACTTCACGCCGCGCCCGCTGTCGTACTTCGAACGCATGTGGGACGCCCTCAGCGCTGAGGAGCCCGACCGCCTGGTCCTGTTCCTCGCGCGCCACGAGGGCGATCTCGTCGCGGCGACCACGATGGTGCGCGTCGGCGAGCACGCCTGGTACTCCTACGGCGCCTCGACGACCGAGAAGCGCGACGTCCGCGGGTCCAACGCGATCCAGTGGCAGATGATCCGCGACGCCCTCGCCGCCGGCGCGACGACGTACGACATGCGCGGCATCACCGAGACGCTCGACCCCGACGACTCGCACGTCGGCCTGATCCAGTTCAAGGTCGGCACGGGCGGCGAGGCCGTCGAGTACCTCGGTGAGTGGGACCTGCCGCTCAACCGCGCGCTGCACGCCGGCTTCACGACGTACATGAGGAGGCGGGGATGAGCGGCTTCGAGCTCGACGTCGACGCGGCGCGCTGGCGCCGGTCGATCAGCACGGTCGCCGAGAGCAGGCCCGGGATGGTGCCCGTCATCAAGGGCAACGGCTACGGCTTCGGCCGCAGCCTGCTCGCGATGGAGGCCTCCGCGCTCGGCGTCACGACGATCTCGGTCGGCACGTACGCCGAGGTGCCCGGCGCGCTGGCGTCGTTCGACGGCGACGTCATGGTGCTGACGCCGTGGCGCCCCATCTTCACCGACGTCGTGCTCGACGACCGCGTGATCCACACGATGGGTCGCGTCGACGACATCGCCCAGCTGGCCGCGACCGCCCCCGGCGCGCGCATCCTGCTCGAGGGCGAAACCTCGATGTCGCGTCACGGCCTCGACCGGCACGAGCTCGCCGCCGCCGTCGCGGCGCTCGGCGACCTGCGGGTCGAGGGATTCGCGATCCACCTGCCCCTGCGGTCGATGTCGGGCGGCAACCTCGGCGAGGCCGAGAGCTGGGCCGCGGTGCTCGAGACGTCGCAGGTCGACACGACGGTCCTGTACGTCTCGCACCTGACGACCGCGGAGGTCGCCGCGCTGTCGACGCGACGTCCGCAGCTCGACATCCGTCCGCGCATCGGCACGTCGCTGTGGCTCGGCGACCTGGGCGCGCTGGCGGTGCGGGCGACGGTGCTCGACTCGCACCTCGTCGCCAAGGGCGAGCACATCGGCTACCGGCAGCGCGCCATGCCGCGCGACGGCACCCTGCTCGTGATCGCCGGCGGCACGAGCCACGGCATCGGGCTCGAGGCGCCCAAGGCGTCGTCCGGCGTGGTCGGACGCGGCAAGACCTTCGCCAAGGGCGGCCTCGAGGCGGCCGGGCTGTCGCTCTCGCCGTTCACGATCGCCGGCAAGCAGCGCTGGTTCGCCGAGCCCCCGCACATGCAGGCCAGCATGATCTTCGTGCCGGCCAGCGTCACCGCCCCCGAGGTCGGCGACAGCGTCGACGTCGCGGTGCGCTTCACCACCGCGACGTTCGACGCCATCAACCTTCGCTAGGCGGCCGGCGGCGGGATGACCGGCCCTCCAGTCGAGGGCGAGGGCGACGGAGAGGCCGGAGGCGGCTCGACCGGCGGCGGCTCGACCGGCGGCGGGGTCGTCGGGGCGGGCGTCGTCGGCTTCGGCTCCTGCGTCTTGCGCGTCTTCTCGGGCTTGGGCTTTTTGGTGGGCTTCGGCTTGGGCGCGACGTAGTCCGTTCCCTTGTCGCCCTTGATGTTCGCCGGCGGCGGGAACGTGCCGCAGTCGGACGGGTCGAGGACGTCGTTCATGTACGTCTGGAACGTCATGGCTGGGATCTGACCACCGTAGAAGATCGGAAGCATGTAACCCTCGAGGTCCTCGTTGCCGGTGCCTCGGTTGTACATCACGGCGGTCGCGAGCTTGGGAGTCACACCGGCGAACCACGACGACGACACGTGCTGGTCGTTGTCGGGGCCGGCCGTCGCGGTGCCGGTCTTGCCGGCCGTGGTGCACACCGTGCGGGCGTTGGTGCCCGACCCGGCCCGGACGACGCCCTGCATCGCCGAGAGCGTGTCGGCCGCGACGTCTGCCGGGATCGTCCGCTTGTTCTTGTTCTCGTGCTCGTGCAGCACGCTGCCCTGGTAGTCGCTGACCTTCTTGATGATGTACCAGTCGGCGCGCTTGCCGTCGGCCGCGAGGGTCGCGTAGGCGTTGGCGATGTCGATCGGCGCGACGCCGAAGTAGCCGAGCGGGGTCACCAGCGGGAACGACCCCTTCTCGGCCTGCTTCTGCTGGTCGAGCAGCGACTGCGGGATGCCCGCCTGACCAGCGGCCTCGATGACCTTCGCCGGCCCGTCGTCCATCTGTCGGACGAGATCGACGAAGGCGGTGTTGACCGACTCCTGCGTGGCCATCGACAGCGGGATGCGACCGAAGGACCGTCCACCCGAGTCGCCCTGGTTCTCCGCGATCTGCTTGCCGGTGGTGTCGTCGAGCAGCGGGGAGTTGCCGTTGAGCGTCGTCTTGAGGCTGTAGCCGTTCTCGAGGGCCGCGACGACCGCGAACACCTTGAACGTCGACCCCGGCTGCGTCGGCAGCATGGCCCAGTTCTGCTCGCTCTTGAGGTAGTCGGGGCCGCCGTACATCGCGCGGACTGCCCCGGTGCCCGGCTGAACCGACACCAGCGCGGGGTGCAGCTCGGGAGCGCCTTGCGGACGCTTGGCCTTGACCGCGGCGACTGCAGCCTTCTGGTCCTGGTAGTCGAACGTCGTGACGATGCGCAGGCCGCCGCCGTCGATCTGGCTCTGGTCGAACTTGAGCTTGGCCATCTCCTTCTTGACCGCGTCGAGCAGATAGCCCTTGGTGCCGCCGAAACGGTCGATGTCCTTGAGCGGCTTGACCTCGGGGATGCGGTCGCGGAAGGCCGCGGCCTCCTCGGCGGTGATGGCCTTGGACTTGACCATGCCGTCGAGCACATAGTTGAAGCGCGGCTGGATGCGCGCCTGCGCGCCCTCGGCGTACGGGTCGTAGTAGCTGGGGCTGTTGACGATCGTGGCGAGCAGGGCCGACTGCGCGTAGTTGAGCTGCGAGGCCGGCTTGCCGAAGTACGTCTGCGACGCGACCTGGACGCCGTACGAACGGTTGCCGAAGTAGATCGTGTTGAGGTAGCCCTCGAGGATCTGCTTCTTGCTGAGCTGGTTGTGGATCTTGATCGAGAGGATGGCTTCCTTGACCTTGCGCGTGTACGACCGCTCCTGCGTCAGGTAGAGGATCTTGACGTACTGCTGCGTGATGGTCGAGCCGCCGGCCTGCACCGATCCGCTGGTCGTGTTGTCGCGAGCGGCGCGGATGATGCCCTTGAGGTCGATGCCGCGGTTGGTGTAGAAAGACCGGTCCTCGGCGGCGATCGCCGCGGCCTGCATCGAGGCGGGGATCTCGTCGATCGACACGCTCTCGCGGTCCTGCTGGGCGAACTCGCCGATCTTGTGCTTGCCGTCGGAGTAGAAGACCTGGGTCGTCTGCGTCTGGAACGCGGCGTTCTCGGCGGGGATCGAGATGGCGCGGTAGAGGATGAAGAACGTCAGCGCGGAGGCCAGCACGCCGGCCACGGCGAGGAAGGCGAACCACCGCAGGGTCTTGACGTACCAGGGGCCGCGGCCGCCGATGGTGCGGCCCACAGCACCGAGGGATACGCCCCGGCGTGCCGTCTTGGACGACGTGCCGGCGGCTGCTCCGCGCTTGCTGCGCGCGGTGCTGCTCGACGTCGAGGGTCGCTTTCGCTGGGCTGCCAAGGCTCTGTCTACCTCCGTACGGGACCCGTGGTCCGGGTCCGCCATCGACCAAGTGTGCCGAACGTACCTGAGAGATGACCAATCGCGTCCCAGCCTCGTGTCGTGGGTCACGGCGGGTGGCGGGTAGGCGATCGTGCCGCGTCGATGTATCGTCTCGATATAACAAACGAACGAATATGTCAGGGACGGACGAATGACACGACGCGGCGCGGCGCTGGAGGTGGCGGTCCTCGGACTGCTCCACGACGCCCCGATGCACGGCTACGAGCTGCGCAAGCAGGTCAACGCCCTGCTCGGCTGGGGCCGCATCCTGTCGTACGGGACGCTCTACCCGGCGCTCAAGGCGCTGGGCCGTGCCGGCTACATCGTCGCCGACGAGACGGTCGACCCCGACGGACGCGGCAAGGGCAAGCGCCCCCGCATCGTCTACAAGCTCACCGCCGAGGGCAAGGAGCACTTCGCCCAGGCGCTCGAGGACTCCGGGCCGTCGACCTGGGACGACGAGGCGTTCGGCGTCCGCTTCGCCTTCTTCTCGCGCACCGACGCGGCCTCACGGGTCCGCATCCTCGAGGGACGACGCAGCCGGCTCGAGGAGCGGCTCGACAGCGTCCGCAAGGCCGGGCAGCGCAAGCGCGACCGTGTCGACGCCTACACGCTCGAGCTGCAGCGGCACGGCCTCGAGTCCGTCGAGCGCGAGGTGACGTGGCTGACCGAGCTCATCGACCGCGA
>JBEVGQ010000082.1:0-4169 GCA_040511655.1 Aeromicrobium sp.
GGTCCGCGGGGCCCGGCGCCAGGGCGCCTCGCTGCGTCCCGACCGGCCGGGCATCACCCGCGCTGCCCAGGCCAGCGTCGCTCTGGTCATCCGCACCTTGACCCTGCGCGCGGCGCTGTTGCTCACGACGTACGCCGTCGTGCTCGGTGCCGACGGGTCAGGGGCCGGGGACCAGTCGGTCTCGGTCGCGACCCATCAGCTGGCCTTCACGATCTGGACCTTCCTGGCGTTCGCCCTCGATGCCATCGCCATCGCCGCGCAGGCGATCACCGGTCGCTACCTCGGGGCCGGCGACCGCGACGGCACGCGAGCGGTCACCCGGCGGATGGTCGGCTGGGGAGCCCTCGGCGGGGTCGGGTCGGGAGTCGCGCTGGCGGCCGCGAGTCCTTTCCTCGGACCGCTGTTCAGCGGCGACCCGCGCGTCCACGACCTGCTCGTCCCCGTCCTGCTGGTCGCCGCGCTCGGCCAGCCGGTCGCCGGCGTGGTGTTCGTGCTCGACGGCGTGCTGATCGGCGCCGGCGACGGCGTCTACCTGGCGCTGGCAGGCGTCGTGACGCTCGTGGTCTACACGCCCCTGGCGCTGCTCGTGGGCCTCACCGACGCCGGGTTCACGTGGCTGTGGGTCGCCTACGGGGGCTTCATCGCCGCCCGTCTCGCGACGTTGTGGCTGCGGCAGCGCGGCGACGCCTGGATGGTGCTGGGCGCGACCCGTTCGGCAGACTGAGGCCATGGTCGATCACGAGCACGCCCCCGGACGCCGGGTGCTGGCGCGGGGCGTCGCCGACACAGGCGTCGTCCTGCTGTGGCACGGCCGCGGCGTGGACAGCGCCGACTGGATGCTGCCCCTTGCCGAGCGGGTCGCCGACGGCGGTGCCCTCGCCCTGGCGCCCGACTGGAGCAGCGAGACACCCGACGGTGGTCGCACCGACCTGCTGACGTCCGTCCGGCACGCGCGTGACCGGGCCACGGACGCCGGTCTCGACCCCGACCGCATCGTCGTCGCGGGCTGGTCGCTGGGTGGCACGGCTGCGGCGAGCCTGGCCGTCCACGCCAAGCGCCTGGGCATCGGACTCGGCCGAGTCGTGCTGATCGCACCGGCTGACGGACCGGGAGTCGTCGACGGCATCTCGGGCGGCCCCCTGCCGCGCCCGCTGCCTCCCGGCGAAGGACGGTGCGGCGTCGACGTCCTGTACGGCGAGCACGACACCAGTACCCCGCCCGACCAGGTGGGCGGGCTCGAGCTGCGCCTGCGCGCGGCCGGCTGGGCGACGACCCTGCAGGCCGTCGATGCCGATCACGGCGAGATCGTCGGGTGCCGGTACGACGCCCGACGCGAGGTCTACCGCCCCTCGAACCAGCCACGGGCATCGGCGGGTGCCGATGTCGTCGCCGCCGTGATCGCCGACGCGGTCAGTCGCGCTTCGACGCCTTCTTGACGAATCCCACGATCGTCCAGTCGGGCTGTTCGAACTGTGCCGCGCCGTAGTTGACGAGCCCCGTGCGGACGCCGACCACGACCGGCGTGACGGCCAGAGGGATCACGGAGGCATCGTCGAAGAGCCACTCGTCGAGCTTGGCGACGCGCTTGAGGCGCAGGTCGTCGTCGAGCGTGCCCAGCACCGTGTCGAAGCCCGTGCCGAGACGCGGGGTGGCCAGACCGGTGTAGTTCTGCGCCGAGTCGAGCGGGAAGAACAAGGGCTTGGCCGCGGTGAGCGGGAACGGCGACGCGCGTCGCACGAAGGTGACCAGGTCGAAGTCGAGCGGGATCACGACATCGTCGAAGAATGTCGCTGCCGGCACCGGACGCAGGGTCACCGCGATGCCGACCGTGCGCAGGTCGCCTGCGATAGCGGTGGCTCTGGCCTTGTTGGTGGGTGTGCCCTCCGGGACGGGGAGCGTGAGCGTGAGCGGCTGGCCGTCCTTGGCGAACATCCCGTCGGCGCCCTTGGCGTAGCCGGCCTCGACCAGCAGCTTCTCGGCCTGGTCGGGGGCGTAGGCGACGGGCGCCGACGAGTCGCGGTAGCCCTTCTGGCCGGGCACCAGCAGCAGGCTGCCCAGGGGTGCTGCGGGGGCTCCGAGCGCCTTGGCCGCCGTGGACGCGATGGGCCCCCGGTCGATGGCGTGCGCCACCGCCTGCCGCACCTTCGGGTCGCGCAGCGGTCCGCGTCCGCCGTTGAGCGTGACCTGCGACCACTCGACACCGGCCGACCGCTGGATGGTGCCGGTACCTCGTACGTCGCGGTACGTCGTGGCCTGCAGGTCGACGGCGTCGAGCTCGTCGTTGACGTACGCCTTGGCCTGCAGCTCGGGATCGCCGATGTTCCAGGTGATCTCGTCGAGCCTGGGCTTGGCGCCCCACCACCGCGGATTGGGCTTCTGGACGATCTTGCCGCCGTCGGCGTCGATCGACGACACGATGAACGGCCCGTTGGACGAGATGGCGCGGGTGCGGAACGCCTCGTTGAACAGCTTGGATGAGGCCGAGACGTTGGCCGGCAGGCGCGGGTAGACGTAGGCCGGCCACTCCGCGGTGGGCCTCGAGAAGGTGACCGTGTACGAGAACTTGTCGTCGCCCTGCTCGACCGCCGAGATCGCGTCGTAGCCGGCGCTCGACGCGACCTCGTAGGCGTCGTCGGAGCCGTTCTGTGCCTTCCAGAACGCGATCATGTCCTGGGCGGTGATCGAGGTACCGCCCTGCCAGACCGCTGCCGGGTTGAGCTTGACCTCGACCGTCAGCGGATCGTCCGAGGTGACCTCGACGGACGTGGCGTAGTCGGGATCGACCTGCCAGCCACCATCGGCGGTGAATCGGACGGCTCCACCCGTCGTCGGTGCCAGGATCTTGGCGGCATCGGAGTCGGCGGCATCGGACTGCAGCGGGTTGAAGTTGGCGGGCAGCGCCGAGGCGGCCAGCCGCAGGGTGCCGCCCTGGGAGACCTTGGCTGCGGGTGCCTCGGCCCATGCTGTGGCGGGGAGCGCGGTAGGGGCAGCCGAGGCGCTGGCGGTCTTCTTCGGTGCCGCCTCGTCGTCGCCTCCGGGCACGATCGAGCAGCCGGAGAGCATCAGGCTCCCGGCCAGCAACGAGGACGCGAACGCGACGACGGGGGAACGCATGGCGTGTGTGCCACCGACAACGGGCCGGCACCGCTGAGCTCAGAGCCCAGGGTGCCGACCCGTCGGGCGGACTACTTGGAGGCGACCACGTTGAGCTTGACCTGCGCGCTCACGTCAGGGTGCACCCGCACCGAGACCGTGTGTGCGCCGAGCGACTTGATCGGGTTGCCGACCTCGATGCGACGCTTGTCGACCTTGGCACCGGCCTCGCCGAGGGCATCGGCGATGTCGGCGACCGTGACGGCGCCGAACAGGCGTCCGCCCGCACCGGCGCGAACCGGCACGTTGATCGGGTTCGACTCGAGGTTGCCCTTGATGCTCTTGGCCTCTTCGAGGTCGTGGACGGCGTGCGCGTCACGCGCAGCCTTGATCGAGTCGACCTGCTTGGCAGCGCCCTTGCTCCACCGGATGGCGAAGTTGCGCGGCAGCAGGAAGTTGCGGCCGTAGCCGTCCTTGACCTCGACGATGTCGCCGGGGGCTCCGAGGTTGGTGACCTCGTGCGTGAGGATGAGCTTCATCTCGAATACCCCTTAACGGCCGGTGGTCGTGTAGGGAAGCAGAGCCATCTCGCGGGCGTTCTTGATGGCCTTGGCGATGAGACGCTGCTCCTGGACGGTGACACCCGTGACGCGGCGCGCGCGGATCTTGCCGCGGTCCGAGATGAACTTGCGCAGCAGCGCGGTGTCCTTGTAGTTGATGTCGGTGACCTTGGCCGCAGCGAGCGGGTTGCTCTTCTTCTTCGGCTTGCGGACGACTGGCTTAGCCATGTTGCTCCTGTGATTCGTGAATGACGTGAGTGGTTAGAAGGGGGGCTCTTCGGACGCGCCGGAGCTTCCACCCCATGAACCAGACCCACCCTGCGCCGGCTGCGACGACCAGGGGTCGTTCGCAGGTGCCGGTGCGCCGCCGCCGGAGTTGCCTCCGCCGTAGCCACCACCTTGGTTGCCTCCGCCGCCGTTGCCGCCGCCGAAGCCACCTCCGCCGCCACCGCCGGAGCGGTTGGCGCGGGTGACCTTGGCGGTCGCGAAGCGCAGCGAGGGACCGATCTCGTTGAC
>JBEVGQ010000083.1:0-4229 GCA_040511655.1 Aeromicrobium sp.
GCTCGGACACGATGTCGAGCAGCTCGTCGTCGCTCTCGGCGACCAGCTCGGCGAGGATGTCGAAACGTCCGGTGGTGATGACGATGTAGTCGAGCTCGGGCATCTTCGCGAGGGCGGCCGCGACGTCACGCACCTGGCCCGACACCTTGATGCCGACCATCGCCTGCCGGGCGAAGCCCGGCAGCCGTGAGGAACGAACGGCTGTTGCGGCGAGGAACGAGCCGCTCACCGCACGCCCCAGCTATACGTCTGCTTCTCCAGCCGCAGGTAGACGAACGTCTCGGTGGACACGACGCTGTCGAGGGCACCGATCTGGGCCGACACGATGTCGAGCAGCTCGTCGTCGCTCTCGGCGACGATCTCGGCGAGGATGTCGAACCGTCCGGTGGTGATGACGATGTAGTCGAGCTGGTGCATGGTCGCGAGCTCGGCGGCGACCTCACGGATGTTGCCGTTGACCTTGATGCCGATCATGGCCTGGCGGGCGAATCCCATCTGCAGGGGATCGGTGACGGCGACGACCTGCATGACGCCGCTGTCGATGAGCTTCTGCACCCGGTGACGCACGGCGGCCTCTGACAGCCCGACGTCCTTGGCGATCGCCGAGTAGGAGAGCCGACCATCGTCCTGGAGCAGCTCGATGATGCGCTTGGCGGTGGCGTCGAGGTTCTGTGCTCGTACCTGCCCGGGTCTGCGGTCGGTCATGACGGACATTCTGCCCCACGACGTGGGACCTTGGTCGTATCATCTCGTCGTCACAACGATTTCATGAGGGAAACACACTCTTAACGGCGGAATCCCTTGTGCTGGTGACCGTATCTTGCGACTATTCGTGAACAACGGGGAGAAGCGAGGGTGACGCATGGCGGGTGTCGACCGGCGGACGGTGTTCAAGGGCGCGGGTGGTGCGGCGGCGCTTGGTCTCAGCGCGGTGGCCCTGAGGTACGGGTTCAACACCCCTGACCAGAAGCAGGATCCGTCCCAGCTCGTGGCCACTGACCGGTCGGCACGGGACAAGTCGCTCGTCATCTCCAACTGGCCGGAGTACATCGACGAGGACGACGGCAAGTACGTCTCGACCAAGACCCAGTTCGAGCGCGAGACGGGCATCAAGGTCCGCTACACCGCAGACGTCAACGACAACAACGACTTCTTCGCCAAGGTCAAGAACCAGCTGGGGTCCGGCACGTCGTCCAAACGAGATCTGTTCGCCCTGACCGACTGGATGGCCGCCCGGATGATCCAGGTCGGCTGGATCCAGAAGCTCGACGCCGCCAAGGTGCCCAACCTGCACGCCAACATCATCGACTCCCTGAAGTCGCCGGAGTGGGACCCGAAGCGCGACTACTCCGCACCGTGGCAGAGCGGCCTGACCGGTATCGCGTACAACAAGTCGAAGGTCGGCGAGATCAAGTCGTTCGAGGAGATGCTGACCCGCAAGGACCTGAAGGGACGCATCTCGCTGCTGACGGAGATGCGCGACACGATGGGCTTCCTGGTCATGATCGGCGGGGGAGACCCCGAGAACTTCACCGACGCCCAGTGGCAGGACGCCGTCGACCTGCTCAAGAAGACGCGCAGCGACGGGCAGGTGCGGTCGTTCACCGGCAACGAGTACGTCCAGGACCTCGCCTCCGGCAACATCCTGGCGTGCGAGGCGTGGTCGGGAGACATCGCCAACGCCGGCGACGAGAACCTCGTGTGGGTGCCGCCCGAGGAGGGGATCATGATCTGGGCCGACAACATGATGGTGCCCAACCTCGCGACCCACCAGGACAACGCCGAGAAGTGGATCAACTACTACTACGAGCCCGAGGTGGCGGCGAAGCTCGCGGCCTACAACGGCTACATCTGCCCTGTGAAGGGTGCGCAGCAGGCGATGGAGAAGGTCGATCCCGAGCAGGTCGACAACGAGCTGATCTTCCCGACAGACAAGACGCTGTCACAGACCCACCGCTTCATGGCGCTCGACGAGGCCACGATGCGAACCTACGAAGGGGACTACGCCGATGTCACAGGTGCATGAGGGAGCGGCCTCGCCGGGAGGGTCCGGCGAGACCGGCATGAGGGACCTCAAGCTGTCGCAGCTGACCAAGGAGTACGCGACGTTCACGGCGGTGAAGTCGCTCGACCTGGTCGTGCCGCAGGGGCAGTTCTTCGCCCTGCTGGGTCCGTCGGGCTGCGGCAAGACGACGACGCTCCGCATGGTCGCGGGGCTCGACACGCCGACGTCCGGGACGATCCACCTGGGCGGTACCGACATCACGTTCGAGAAGCCGTACCGCCGTCCGGTCAACACCGTCTTCCAGAACTACGCGCTGTTCCCGCACCTCGACATCGCCGACAACGTCGCGTTCGGGCTCAAGCGTCGCGGCATCAAGGACGTCAAGAAGCAGGTCGCCGACATGCTCGAGCTGGTCGAGCTGTCGTCGCAGGCCCGCAAGAAGCCGACGCAGATGTCGGGCGGGCAGCAGCAGCGAGTGGCACTGGCACGGGCTCTGATCAACAAGCCCGAGGTGCTGCTGCTCGACGAGCCGCTCGGCGCGCTCGACCTCAAGCTCCGCCGGGGCATGCAGCTCGAGCTCAAGCGCATCCAGACCGAGGTCGGCCTGACGTTCGTGCACGTGACGCACGACCAGGAGGAGGCCATGACGATGGCCGACACGATCGCGGTCATGAACCAGGGCGTCATCGAGCAGATGGGCGCACCCAGCGAGCTGTACGAGAACCCCCGCACGACCTTCGTGGCCAACTTCCTGGGGCAGTCCAACCTCATCGCGGGCGAGATCGAGGGCCGCGACGGGGACCACGTCACGGTGCGGGTGCAGGGCGCGCTGGCCTCGGTGCCGGGCGACCGGGCGCACTCCGACTCCGGCAAGGGCTGGCTCGGCATCCGCCCCGAGAAGGTGCTGATCGCCGAGGCCGGGCACCCGATCGACGCACCGGGCGACGTCATCACCGGTGGCTACGTCACCGACGTCAGCTTCGTCGGCGTCAGCACCCAGTACTCGGTCATGATGCCGTGGAACCAGGAGCTGACGGTGTTCGAGCAGAACACCGGCGCCCGGGCGATGCTGCCCGTGGGCACCAAGGTCGACATCTCCTGGCGGCCCGAGTTCGCCTTCCTGCTCGATGCGAGTCAGGACGCCAAGGCCGGGATCGAGGACGAATGACGTCCACCGCTGGCGTCCCGCCGGTCTCCACCCACGACACCACGGCGGCCAAGCCCCGGGGCCGCAAGCTCACGGGCTACTGGCTCATCCTGCCGGGCGCCCTGTGGTTGCTCGTCTTCTTCGTCATCCCGTTCTACTCCCTGGTCGCCTCGAGCATGTTCGACCCGAAGGGGTCGGTGCTCACGGGCTACGAGATGACGTGGCACGTCGCCAACTACTGGGACGCGTTCGACCAGTACAAGGGCCAGCTGGGCCGGTCCCTGGTCTACGCCGGCACCGCGACGCTGCTGTGCCTCGTGGTGGGCTACGTGCTGGCCTACGCGATCGCCTTCAAGGCGGGCCGCTGGAAGAACCTCATGCTCGTGCTCGTCATCGCGCCGTTCTTCACGAGCTTCCTGCTGCGGACGCTGTCGTGGAAGCTGATCCTCGCTGACGACGGCTGGGTCGTGGGCGTGGCCCAGGCCATCCACCTGACCGACGCGCTCAACATCATCGGGCTCACCACGACCGACGACCGGCTGCTGGCGACCCCGTTCGCCGTCATCGCGGGCCTCACCTACAACTTCCTGCCGTTCATGGTGCTGCCGCTGTACGCGAGTCTCGAGAAGGTCGACATCCGGCTGATCGAGGCCGCCGGCGACCTCTACGCCTCGCCGATCCGCGGCTTCTTCAGGGTCACGTTCCCGCTGTCGCTGCCCGGCGTGGTGGCCGGGACGCTGCTGACCTTCATCCCTGCCGCCGGCGACTACGTCAACGCGCAGCTGCTGGGCAGCACCAACACCAAGATGATCGGCAACTCGATCCAGAGCCTATTCACGAGCCAGGGCGACTACGCGACGGCGGGCGCCCTGTCGGTCATCCTCATGGCCGTCATCGTCGCCGCGGTCATGCTGTACGTCCGTACCGCCGGGACGGAGGAGCTCGTATGACCCGCGCGCGTCGCTGGATCGGTGAGCACCTGGTGCTGGGCCTCGGCCTGCTGGTGCTGGCCTACACGTTCGTGCCGATCGCGATCGTCGTGCTGATGAGCTTCAACGACAGCAGCAAGTCGCGCAA
>JBEVGQ010000084.1:0-10478 GCA_040511655.1 Aeromicrobium sp.
TGGCTAGGACGTCTCGCGGTCGAGGATGCCGATGAACTCGTCGGCCATCTCGAGCTGGCGGACGAGCTTCTGACGGCGTTCGCCGGCCTCGGCCCGCACCGCGGACAGGTGGGCGAGGGCGCGCTCGCGGCCACCGGCGGCGGTGTCGGGGTCGCGCAGTGCCTCGAGGTGCGCCAAGGCGTCCTTCATCTCGTCGAGGCTGAACCCGAGCGGCTTCATGCGCCGGATGGCGAGGATCTTCTCGACGTCGCCGTCGGTGTACAGGCGGAAGCCGCCGTCGGTGCGTCCGGACGGCGTCAGCAGGCCGACCTCCTCCCAGTGCCGCAGGCTGCGGACGGACAGGTCGGTCCGCGTGGCGACCTCGCCGATGTGCATCGCCCCACCCGTCACTGCGACCTCTTCCACTCCAAGCACGATTTCAACTCTACCCTCACGTAAGGGTAGAGTTGGTGAGCGTGACTACCCGCTCTCCCGATGCCCACCCTAGAGCCGAGCTCGAGCCGACCGTGCGAAACGCCTTCCGCTCGCCGAGGCTGATGCGCACCGAGGTGCTCGCCGGCCTCGTCGTCGCCCTGGCGCTCATCCCCGAGGCCATCTCGTTCTCGATCATCGCCGGTGTCGATCCTCAGGTCGGGCTGTTCGCCTCGTTCACGATGGCGGTGGCGATCTCGTTCCTCGGTGGACGTCCCGCCATGATCTCCGCTGCCACCGGTGCCGTCGCCCTGGTGATCGCGCCGGTCATGAAGGACCACGGCTACGACTACCTGATCGCGACGGTCCTGCTGGGCGGGGTGATCCAGGTCGTGCTCGCCGTCGCGGGCGTCGCCAAGCTGATGCGATTCATCCCGCGCTCGGTGATGGTCGGGTTCGTCAACGCCTTGGCCATCTTGATCTTCGAGGCACAGATCGACCACATGGTCGACGTCCCGTGGGCGGTCTACCCGATGATCGCCGTCGGCATCGCGGTCATCGTCGGGTTCCCGCGCATCAATGCCGTCGTGCCCGCGCCGCTGGTCGCGATCGTCGCGCTGACGGCCTTCACCGTGGTGAGTGCCGTCGACGTGCCGGACGTCGGCGACGAGGGCGCCCTGCCCGACAGCCTCCCGTCCTGGTTCGTCCCCGACGTCCCGCTCACCCTCGAGACGCTGAAGATCATCGCCCCCTACGCCGTGGCCATGGCACTGGTCGGGCTCCTGGAGTCGCTGCTGACGGCCAAGCTCGTCGACGACATCACCGATACGGGCTCTGACAAGACCCGTGAGGCGTGGGGCCAGGGCGCCGCGAACGTCGTCACCGGCTTCTTCGGCGGCATGGGCGGCTGCGCCATGATCGGCCAGACGATGATCAACGTGAAGGTCTCGGGAGCTCGCACGCGTCTGTCGACCTTCCTCGCCGGCGTCTTCCTGCTCGTGCTGGTGGTCGGGTTCGGCGACGTCGTCGCGCTCATCCCGATGGCGGCGCTGGTCGCGGTGATGGTGATGGTGTCGGTCGGGACGTTCGACTGGCACTCCATCCGACCCCGGACGCTGCGGAGGATGCCCAAGAGCGAGACGACCGTCATGGTCGTGACCGTCGTCGTCACGGTGCTGACCCACAACCTCGCGATCGGTGTGGTGTCGGGGGTGCTGGTCGCCATGACGCTGTTCGCGCGGCGCGTCGCTCACCTCACCGAGACCCACCGCACCCTCGAGCGCGACGCGGACGGCGGCACGCGCGCGGTCTACACCGTCACGGGCGAGCTGTTCTTCGCCTCGAGCAACGACCTCTACGCGCAGTTCGACTACGTGGGCGATCCGGAGCACGTCGTCATCGACCTGGCCGCGTCGCACATCTGGGACGCGTCCACGGTCGCCTCGCTCGACGCCATCACGACCAAGTACGAGCGCAAGGGCAAGACCGTCGAGATCGTCGGCCTGAACGCCGCCAGCGCTGAGCGGCACGGACGCCTCAGCGGCGGACTGGCGAGCCACTGACGAAGGTGGGGCAGCCCGTCAGTCGTCGGTCGTGGTGATGCTGGCCAGCTCCCGGTACTGCGCGACGGTCTGCCCGTCGTCCTGACGCAGCACGAGCTCGCCGCGCTCGCCGCAGCTGGCGCACCAGTGGGGGAGGACGATCAGGTGACGGCGGCCGGGTCTGCTGCCGTCGCCGATCGTCGCGGTCACCACGGACAGGCCCTCGCCACCGGCTGCGTGCAGCGGGACCACGTCCGCGCCGGGATCGATGAGCGAGACCTCGTCGAAGTGCAGACCGCTGTCGGAATGGCACCGCGGGCACTTGACCGCATGGTCGCCGTCCAGCGGGATCGTCAGCTCGAGCTGCTTCGCCATGGTGCCTCCTGGTGCAGTGGTGCGACTGTCACATCGATAAGCGTCGATCCACCATACTCGCCCCTCCAGCCCGCTAGGGAAGCCCGTACGGCTCACCGCTTCTTGCGCTTGTCCTTCCCTTTCCCCTTGGCCTTCGGGTGTCGAGGCGGTTGGGCCCCTCCTGCGCCGCGGGTGGTCTTGCGGGAACCGGCCTTCCTGGGGTCACCGGCCGTGGTTGCCGCTGGAGTCGCCGCATCGGCGGGGGCACCCCCGTCGGACGAGGCTGACGGTGGCACCGCGACGTCGAGGGTGACGGTGGCGCCCAGGGGAACCTGCCCGGTGCGGTCGACGCCGACGACGACCCCCGACGTCCGCGAGCTCGCGACGTCGTTCCGCGCCGCCGTGAGCCCCAGCCGTTGCAACGTCGCGGCGGCTTCGTCCGCAGTGCGGCCGACGAGGTCGTCTGCGGAGACGGTCACCGTGGTGGGTGCTGCGACCTGCTCGACCGGTGCAGGGTCAGGGGCCGGTGGAGCAGGCGTACCGGAGGTCATCTGGTCGACGCCGAGGAAGAGTGCGGCAGCGACGACGAGAGCGACACCCGAGTAGAGGGCGACCGGTCGTCGGACCCGCTTGCGTGCCGGCGGCGGGAGCTCCGTGGTGGGCGGTATGCCGACCGGTCGAGCGGGGACGACCCGTGTTGCGCGCACGGCGACCTCGGCAGCGTCGGCCGGACGGTCGGCGGGGTTCTTCTCGGCCAGGTGCTGCACCAGCTCGCGCACCTCGTGAGGCACCGACGGGTCGAGGGCGGGCAGCTCGTCCTGCAGGTGGGCGAGGGCCGTGGCGACGTGGTGGTCGCGCCGGAACGGCGAGGTGCCGGTCAGGCACTGGTAGGCGACCACGCCGAGCGAGTAGAGGTCGGAGCGCGGGGTGGCGGGACGTCCTGCGGCCTGCTCGGGGCTGAGGTAGTCGGCTGTGCCGATCAGTGCGCCCGTCTCGGTCAGCGGCTCGCTGGCTGCCGAGCTGGCGATGCCGAAGTCGACCAGGACGGCCCGGCCGGTCGTGGTGAGCATGATGTTGCCGGGCTTGAGGTCGCGGTGCACGACGCCCGCGGCGTGAGCGGCGGTGAGCGCCTCGGCCACCTGCTGCACGACCGCCATGACCTGGCCGACCGGGAGCCGGCCGTCCGCGCGGAGCATCTCAGCCAGACTCCGGCCCTCGACGTACTCCATGACGATGAAGGCCATGCCGCCGTGGGTCGAGCTGCAGTCGTCGTAGTCGTAGACCTGGGCGACGCCCGGATGGTGGACCGTGCTGGCCAGACGTGCCTCGCTGCGCATGCGGGCGCGGGCCACCTCGTCGGCCAAGGCACCTCCGCGCAGTGCCTTCACAGCCACCGTGCGTCCGAGCCGGGTGTCGGTGGCTCGGTAGACGGCCCCCATCCCGCCGGCGCCCACGACGTCGCCGAGCTCGTAGCGTCCGTTCAGCATCTGGCTCATCGCCGCAGGGTCCTTCGGTGGGTGACGCGACGCACCTCGCCCGCCGCGTGAGCGACGGGCGAGGTGCAGAGGTGCGGCATGCTGGTCAGGCGCGCGATCCGCGCCGGTTGAAGATCGACCATCCACCGGGCCCGACGGCCAGGCCGACGACGATGAGGATGATGCCGAGCAGGATGCCGCCGTTGATGAGCGTGATGATGCCGTAGATGACGAGTGCGACGGCGATGATCCAGAGCAGGAAGCCCATGGTGTTTCCTTTCGTGGGTGGACGACGCGTGGTGCGCCGTCCGGGTGTGAGAGATGAGGCAGAGGTCAGCGCGGCGGGGCGTCGTCACGCGTGACGATCCGGCTGCGTCGGCCGCCGGGTGGCGGCCCACGGCGAGGTGCCCAAGGAGCACGAGGCTCAAACCCGCCGGATAGACATTTGTCGATATCTGGCAATCGACGACTGCAATAGGAGCGATCGGGCACAATTGAGGACATGGTGTCTCTGCTGCCCATCGACGAGTCCGAGGCAGCTGACGTCTGCACCCCTGCCGCGGGCGACTCGTTGCCGGTCGATGAGGCCGTCGCTCTGGCTGGACGTCTGAAGGCTCTCGCCGAGCCGACCCGCTTGCGGCTTCTGACGGTGATCGCGGCGCACGAAGGTCGCGAGGCATGCGTGTGCGACCTGACCGAACCGGTCAACCTCACCCAGCCGACGGTGTCGCACCACCTGAAGATCCTCGTGGACGCCGGGTTCCTGACGCGTCACAGACGAGGGGCGTGGGCGTTCTACGCTCTGGTGCCCGGTGCCGTCGACGCCCTCACCGGCGTGCTGCGGACGACGGTCGACGTCCGGGCCTCCTAGAGCTGGAGACGCAGACGGCCCGCCTCCCGGGGGAGACGGGCCGCCACAGTCGTCAGGCTGAGACGAAGCCGTGCGGATCGAGCACGTACTTGGTGGCAGCGCCGGCATCGAACTCGGCGTAGCCGCGCGGGGCGTCCTCGAGCGGGATGGCCTTGGCGTTGACGGCGTCGGCGATCTGCACCTTGTCGTGCAGGATCGCCATCATGAGCTGCCGGTTGTACTTCATGACGGGGCACTGGCCGGTCGTGAACGACAGCGACTTGGCCCATCCGGTGCCCAGCGACAGCGACAGCGAGCCGACCTTGGCGGCGTCGTCGACGGCACCGGGGTCGCCCGTCACGTAGAGGCCCGGGATGCCGATGGCGCCGCCGGCGGCGGTGACGTCCATCAGCGAGTTGAGCACCGTGGCAGGCGCCTCCTCGGCCTGCGCGCCGCCTCCGTGGCCGCGAGCCTCGAACCCGACGGCGTCGACCGCGGCGTCGACCTCGCGCACGCCGAGGATCTGCTCGAGCTGGTCCTCGACGCTTCCCTCGCCGACGTTGACGGTCTCGCAACCGAAGCTGCGCGCCTGGGCCAGCCGGTCGTCGTTGAGGTCGCCGACGATGACGACGGCGGCACCGAGCAGCTGCGCCCCGGCTGCAGCCGCGAGGCCGACCGGGCCGGCACCGGCGATGTAGACCGTGGACCCCACGGTGACGCCCGCGGTGACGGCGCCATGGAACCCGGTCGGGAAGATGTCCGACAGCATCGTCAGGTCGAGGATCTTCTCGAGCGCCTGGTCGCGGTCGGGGAACTTGAGCGCGTTCCAGTCGGCGTACGGCACCATCACGTACTCAGCCTGTCCGCCGACCCAGCCGCCCATGTCGACGTACCCGTAGGCGCTGCCCGGACGGTCGGGGTTGACGTTGAGGCAGATGCCGGTCTTGCCCTCCTTGCAGTTGCGGCAGCGGCCGCACGAGATGTTGAACGGCACCGAGACGATGTCGCCCACCTTCAGGAACTCGACGCCGGGGCCGACCTCGACGACCTCGCCGGTGATCTCGTGGCCGAGCACGAGGTTCTTGGGGGCGGTCGTGCGTCCGCGCACCATGTGCTGGTCGGAGCCGCAGATGTTGGTCGTCACGGTCTTGAGGATGACGCCGTGCGGAACCTTGCGGCCGACGTTCTCGGGGTTGACGCCCGGTCCGTCCTTCAGCTCGAACGTCGGGTAGTCGATGTCGATGACCTCGACGACACCGGGCTCCTTGTAGGCAACTGCTCTGTTGTTCGGCATGTCATCCCTTTCGGTGCAGCGTGCCCAGCGGCGCTGACGGCGTCAGCGGCGTTGCCCCGAGGGGCGGTGACGAGCTGGAGCACGCGTTGTGACGAACATCGCACTGTGGTGCAAACCGGACAACGCGGATTTCACTCGGTGGAAGGTTGTCGCCGTCAGGGACTACGGGCGTGGGACGTTGCGCAGGTTCGACCTCGCCATGCTCATGGCCTCGCCGACGCCCCCGTTGAGCACGACCTTGCTGAGGGCCGTCGCGAACCCGCGCACCTGCTCGCCCGTGATGGTCGGCGGGATGGACAGGGCCAGCGGATCCGTGACCAGCTGCACGAGGGCAGGACCGTCCGTCGCGAACGCGCTCTCGAGCGCTTGCCGGATGTCCTTGGGGTCGTCGACGCGCTGCGAGTGGATGCCGGCGGCCGCAGCGATCGCGGTGTAGTCGACCGGGGGCACGTCGACGCCGAAGTCGGGCAGCCCGTCGACCAACATCTCGGCCTTGACCATGCCGAGCGTCGAGTTGTCGAACAGGACGATCTTGACCGGCAGCCGGTACATCGCGACGGTCAGCAGCTCCGACAGCATCATCGACAGGCCGCCGTCGCCCGAGATCGACACGACCTGGCGGCCCGGGTGCGAGATCTGCGCGCCGATGGCGTGGGGCAGGGCGTTGGCCATCGAGCCGTGCAGCATCGACGCGATGAAGCGGCGCTGACCCGTGGGGTTGATGTAGCGGGCGGTCCATACGTTGCACATGCCGGTGTCGGTCGTGAAGATCGCATCGTCGTCGGCGACCTCGTCGAGCACCGATGCCGCGTACTCGGGATGGATCGGCACGAGCGACTCGGCCGAGCGCGTGTAGGCGCCGACGGTCTTGTGCATCATCTTCTGGTGCTTGTCGAGCCACCGGTCGACGAAGCGTCGGTCGTCCTTGCGGCGCACGAGCGGTGCGAGCGCCTGCAGGGTCGCCAGCACCTCGCCGTGCACCGGTAGGTCGACCCGCGTGCGCCTGCCGATGACGCTGGCGTCGACGTCGACCTGTGCCGTGGTGACGTCGTCGGGCAGGAACTGGGAGTACGGGAAGTCGGTGCCGAGCATCAGCAGCAGGTCGGCGTCGTGCATGCCGGCGTGGGCGGCGCCATAGCCGAGCAGGCCGGTCATGCCGACGTCGTAGGGGTTGTCGTGCTGGATGAACTCCTTGCCGCGCAGCGAGTGGCCGACGGGTGCGCCGATCGTCTCGGCCAGCGCGACGACCTCGTCGTGCGCGCCGCGGACGCCGTAGCCGGCGAAGATCGCGACGCGCTCAGCGGCGTTGATGGCCTCGGCGAGCCGCTCGACCGTTGCCTGGTCGGGCACGATCGACGGACGTGCCGGCAGCGACAGCGGCACCGTGCCGCCCTCGGCCGACAGCTCGGCGACGTCGCCCGGAAGGGTCACGACCGAGACCCCGTGGCCGCTCGTCGCCGAGTGGATCGCCGCGCGGAACATCCGCGGCGCCTGCTCGGCCGTCAGCACCAGCTCGTTGAAGCCCGAGCACTCGCCGAAGATGCGATCGGGGTGGGTCTCCTGGAAGTAGCCGGAGCCGATCTCGACGCTGGGGATGTGCGACGCGATGGCCAGCACGGGTGCGCCGGAGCGGTGGGCGTCGTAGAGCCCGTTGATGAGGTGCAGGTTGCCCGGGCCGCACGAGCCTGCGCACACGGCGAGCTCGCCGGTCAGCTGCGCGTCCGCCGAGGCCGCGAACGCAGCAGCCTCTTCGTGGCGCACGTGGATCCAGTCGATGCCCCCCTTGGCCGATCCGCCGGTGCGGCGCACCTCGTCGACGACGGGGTTGAGGCTGTCGCCGACGATGCCGTAGATGCGGCGGACGCCCGCCTGGACGAGATAGTCGACGAGCTGGCCGGCGACGGTGTTCGAGCTCATCGGCCGTCCTCCTGTCGGTTCACCAGGTTGTCCTGCCAGTCCACCGGCAGCCGCTCGGCGGGGCCCGGTGCGGACTGCGTGACGGGATGGTGGTGAGGCGCCACCAGCTCGGGGCCGTCGAAGGCGGCCTGCGACGAGAAGTCCCAGAACCAGTCCTCGCCGGGCTCGAAGCTCTGCATCACGGTGTGCCCGGTCTCGTCGTAGTGCCGGGTGGCGTGGCGCGAGAGCGAGTCGTCGCAGCAGCCGATGTGGCCGCACCGTGCGCAACGGCGGAGGTGGAACCACCATCCGCCGGTCTGCTCGCACTCGACGCATCCCGTCCCGGTGGGCGGGACCGTCGGCACGAGGTCGTCGGGATGAATCTGCATGGTCGTTCCTCCCCAAGGGTGCTGGCATCGACGCGACAGAGCGCCTGCTCCAGTCATACCCTTCCACGACGAGGTGATCGGTGCCCGAGGTACTGGGACGCCCGCGCTGCTAGCCTCCGCGCATGATCGGCACAGTGCTCGCGCTCGGTGGTGGCGGCTTCTCGATGTCCGACGACGGCACGTCGGCGATCGACGACTTCCTGCTCGAGCTGACCGGCCGGAGCCGTCCGCGCGTCTGCTTCGTCCCCACCGCCAGCGGTGACGCCGAGGTCTACGGCCGGCGATTCGAGGAGGCCTTCGAGAGCCGCGCGCAGACGTCGGTGCTGTCGCTGTTCTGCCAACAGCCGTGGGGCTACACCGATCCGTCCGTGCTGCTGGAGCAGGACGTCGTCTACGTCGGTGGCGGCTCGACCGCCAACCTCCTGGCGGTCTGGCGCCTGCACGGGCTGCCCGACGTCCTGACGCAGGCGGCGGCGCAGGGCGTGGTGCTCGCCGGCGTCAGCGCCGGCATGAACTGCTGGTTCGAGGGCTCGTCGACCGACTCCTTCGGACCGCTGGCCCCGCTCTTGGACGGGTTGGGGCTGCTCGAGGGCAGTGCGTGCCCGCACTACCTCGGCGAGCCGGACCGACGTGAGAAGTACCTCGGGTGGGTGTCCGACGGATCGCTCGGCGCAGGCTACGCGATCGACGAGTACGCCGGCCTGTTGTTCCGTGACGGCAACCTCGTGGAGGCGGTGGCCGAGCGTCCTGACCGGCCCGCGTTCCGCGTCGAGCGCGACGGATCGGGCAGGGCGGTCGAGCTCGACATCGCGGTGCGCCGGCTGCGATGACTCGCGAGCTCAGACCGTCAGCACGAGCCCGGCCGCGAAGACCAGGTAGAAGCCGCCGGCGTACAACAGCTTCGTCGCGGTGAACGACTTCTGGTGCATGACCCACAGCAGGTAGGCGACCGAGGCGAGCGTCGCGAAGCCCGCGAGCATCAGAGGGGTGTCGAACTTCCAGCTCGTGAAGCCGATCCCGATCGCCGACGGCACGGTCGCCTGGATCATCATCGAGCCCGAGATGTTGGCGAGGGCGAGGTTGGCCTTGCCCTGGCGCACCCAGATGATCGCATTCATGATCTCGGGCAGCTCGGTCGCGATGGGCGACAGCAGCAGGGCGACGACGACGGCCGGCAGGCCGAGGGCAGGACCGGCCCACTCGAGCTGCTTCACGAACACCTGCGACGCCGAGAAGATCACGGCCAGGGAGCCGATGGTCTGGGCCACGACGAACCCTGTGCCGGGTGTGGCCGCCCTCGGACGCAGCTTGAGCGGCTCGAGGTCGTCGGCCGACGCGTCCTCGCCCTCGCTGGTCATCTCGCGGTAGAAGTAGACGCCGTAGGCCGCGAGGAACAGCAGGCCGAGCCACGGCTTGATCGCGAACGCCACGAGTCCGAGCGCCACCTTGAACACGAAGATGCTGAGGAACCAGACCTGGTCGCGGGCGAGGCGATGGGTGTCGATGCCCTCGTCGATGCGCAGGTCGTGACCCGCGGGTGCCGAGTCGCCGGGACCGGCCGCGGTCAGAGCCATCGCCCGCTTCTTGCGGAACCGCAGGAACAGCATCGCCCCCGTGACGGCGTAGGCGAGGGTGCCGACGACGAGCGGGCCGCCCATCGCGGCACCGACTGCGATGTCGTTGCCGTTCTTCTCGCTGCCGAACAGCACCGCCATGAGGGTCACGACCGACTCGGGCAGCGCGGTGCCGGCTGCGGCGAGGATCGTGCCGACGGCGACGCCGCCGACCTTCATGCGGACGCCGAGCCACTCGATGGCGTTGACGAACCACTCGCAGGACAGGTAGATCGCGACGGCGCAGACGACCAGCAGGAGCACGTGAACCATGCGTCCGACGCTATGGTCGCGCGCGACCGGGGCAAACGTCGTCGCCCCAACAGCAGAGTTCGGGTTTACGAACTCTCGGGTCCGACGTGCTCGCACGCGGCGTAGTGGCAGCCGTCGGGGACAGCGTCGACCGGGGGAGTGGCGCCGATCCAGAGCGCGGCGACGGCCTGGAGACCCAGGTCGAGCGCAGTCGACCCGGCGGCGGTGTCGACCCGCACCTCGGTGGCACCTCCGAACGGCTTGAGACCCGTCACGGTGAGCCCGACGTCGAGCACCAGCCCGTGCTGGGCGAACCAGCGCCGCAGCTCTGGGTCGTCGTCGTCGATGCGGACGTCGTGGCCGCCCTCGGCCTCGGCGAGCTCGCCGAGCGGACGGGCGACGG
>JBEVGQ010000085.1:0-2883 GCA_040511655.1 Aeromicrobium sp.
CGATCATCGAGCTCAAGCGCCTGCTCGCGTCCTACCTCCTCAGCGCCGAGCACAGCTGACCCCGCCCCGCTGCGCCTCGCCACGGTTTACCACGCCGGCAGGGCAAGCCGCAGCCGGGCACGGCACGCTTCCCACGCCCGGACGACGTCTGCCGTGCCCGCTGGCGACCATCCACAGCGATCTGCCGCCCTCCGGTTGTCCACAGCGCTCCGGATGCCGATAGCCCCCGCCCCGTCCAGTCGAGATGGTCGATGGATGGATGACCTGCGCCTCGTGATCGAGATCAACGGCGGCTACGTCATGCGACACCAGCTGAACGACATCGGGCACGACGACGCGACGATCCGCCGGGCGATGCGTGCCGGCATCCTTCGCCGCATCCGGCACGGCACGTACGTGCTCGAGGCAGCGTGGTCCGACCTGTCGCCGACCCAGCGGCACTGCGTCCTGGCCCGCTCGGTGCTCGACAAGCTGGGACCGGGATACGTGGCCAGTCACCACACCGCAGCAGCGCTCCTCGGGCTCGACATCTACGGCGCCGACCTCGCGACAGTTCACGTGACGCGCCTCGACGGGC
The DNA here is from genome assembly GCA_040511655.1 of Aeromicrobium sp. Taxonomy (GTDB): domain Bacteria; phylum Actinomycetota; class Actinomycetes; order Propionibacteriales; family Nocardioidaceae; genus Aeromicrobium. The sequence goes on from JBEVGQ010000085.1 coordinate 578, forward strand.
GGTCGGGGCGCAGGGAGGCTGGGGTCGTCTTTCATCGCGGCACCGTCGTGCCCGACGAGGACGTGCGGACGGTCAGTGGCGTGCCCGTCGTCGCGCCGATCCGTGCGGTGTTCGAGACGTGCAGCCAGTCGACCGTCGAGTCCGGCATGGTGGTGGCCAGCTCGGCCATGCGCGCGCACGCCATCACCGCCGAGGAGATGCTCGAGGCGGGCCGGCGGTTCGGGCACTGGCTCGGCTCGCGGCGGGCGCGCCTTGCCATCGGTCTCTCGGACGGTCGGCTCGAGACCGTCGGCGAGGTGAGGTCGCTGCACATGATGTGGCGCCATGCGATCCCCCGCCCCGAGCTGCAGCACGTCATCGAGGACGCCGACGGACGCTTCGTGGCGCGCACCGACTTCACGTGGCTCGCTGCGCGTCACACCGGCGAGTTCGACGGCCTCTCCAAGTACGGACGCCTCACCCCCGACCGCAGCGACCCCGGCGCGACCGTCGTCGCAGAGAAGGTGCGCGAGGACGCCGTGCGCGAGCAGCTGTTCGGCATGTCGCGCTGGGGCTGGCACGGCCTCGACGATCACGTCCAGCCCGAGACCGCGGGCATGATCCAGCGCGGCATCGAGCGGTCTCGCACGCTGTACACCCGCAATGCCGTCCACATCCCGCTGAGCTGACGTCCGGCAGGGCGACCGGACGCGGCAACCCGTGTCCGGGCGTGGCAAGCCTGCCGTGCCCCCGCCCGGTTTGCCCTGCCGGCGTGGTGAACCGCGAACTCGGTTTGCCCTGCCGGCGTGGTAAACCGCGAAGGGGGGGCACCGGGGCTAGGGGCGGGTGAGGATCACGTAGGCGACGGCGTAGTCGCCGTCGTGGCTAAGCGAGACCTCGAGCTCGTGGCCGGCCAGATACCGCGCCACCTCGCCGTGCAGGCGGATGCGCGGACGTCCCCACGCGTCGGCGACCAGCTCGATCAGGTGGTGGACGTGCTCGGACATCACGGGCGCCTCGCCGTGCATCGAGGCCGACCAGGCCTTGACGACAGCCTCCTTGGCGGCCCAGCGCGCGGCGAGGTGGCGCCCGCGGTCGGTCGTGCGACCCCGGGCGTCCCGCAGCTCACCGGGCAGGAAGGCCCCCTCGAAGCGCGTGCCGGGCAGGTCGAGCTGGTCCACGAACGACGGCACGTGCACCAGGTCGACCCCGACCCCGACGACCGTCACTCGCAGGCAGCCCCGAAGTAGGCACCGTCGTCGCCCAGGCGCGCCGCGGGATCGAGCAGCATGCCCGCCTCACGCGTCCGTACGCCGGTCGAGCCGAGCCGGCGGTCGCCGGGACGGGCGTAGAGCGGCTCGCCGCCGTACATGGCCCGGACGAGCCGCATACGACCCTCGATCAGGCGCTCCTCGGCCCGAGCCAGGTAGGCGTCGCGCTCGTCGTCCGACAGCGTCGCGACGAACCCCTGCGGGTGGACGATCGCGAGCAGGCCCGCGACGTGTCCGAAGCCGAGGCTCGTGACCAGGCCGGCCTTGAGCTGGCCCGTGCGCAGCGGCTCGCGCAGCCACACGAGGTGCTCGTGCTCGGCCAGGTCGTCCATGACGCAGTCGAGGCTGCGGTTGGGCGGCACGACACCACCCGTCAGCACCTGGCACAAGCCGATGATCTGGAACGCCGCCGCACCTCCCTTGGCGTGACCCGTCAGCGACTTCTGGGACATGACGAACAGCGGGTTGCCGTCGCTGCGACCGATCGCCGCCGCGAGCCGCTCGTGCAGCTCGGACTCGTTGCGCTCGTTGACGCCCGTCGACGTGTCGTGCTTCGACAGCACCGCGACGTCGTCGGCCGTCAGACCGACCGAGGCCAGGCCACGGGCGAGAGCCGACTGGCGTCCGCCGAGGCCCGCCGCCAGCGCGCCGATGCCGGGCGCCGGGATCGACGTGTGCACGCCGTCCGCGAACGAGCCGGCGTAGGCGACGACGGCCAGCACGGGCAGACCCATCTTCAGCGCCACGTCACCGCGGGCCAGCAGGATCGTGCCGCCGCCCTGCGACTCGACGAACCCACCGTAGCGACGGTCGTTGCCGCGGCTGAAGTACTTGTCCTCGATGCCCTTGGCGCGCATCGCGGCCGAGTCGGCCGTGGCCGACATGTCCGCGAAGCCGACGATGCCCTCGACGCTCAGGTCATCGAAGCCACCCGACACGACGAACTCCGCCTTGCCGAGCTTGATCTTGTCGACACCTTCCTCGACGGAGACCGCGGTCGTCGCACAGGCGGCGACGGGGTGAACCATCGCGCCGTAGCTGCCGACGTACGACTGC
>JBEVGQ010000086.1:0-8119 GCA_040511655.1 Aeromicrobium sp.
GCCAGTGCCACGACGTCGCACTCCCCCGCGATGCGCTCGGCCACGTCACGCAGGCGGGCGACGGCCGTCGGGTGGGACGAGTAGCCCAGGGCCGACACGGCTTGACCGCCGTCGTGGTCGCGGACCGTGCCGACGAACACGCAGATGCCGCCGGCGGTCGGGTCGCTGACTGCCGCGTAGACCTCGTCGAGGCTCAGCGGCGTGTCGCGGATGTCGACCAGTCGTACGGCAGTCACGGTTTCCTCTCTCAGCCTGTCGATTCATCGTAGGGCGAACAGCGAGGGCGGGGTTTCAGCGGCACCACTCGGTACTGTGGTGCCATGGCCGATGACGACAAGGACGACGCGCAGAACCCCTTCAAGGGAACCCCGATGGAGCAGATCTTCGGGGCGTTCTCGAGCGGTCAGATCGACATGAACCAGATCATGGGCCAGATGCAGAGGATGTTCGCGCCGCACGACGGCAGCGTCAACTTCGACCTGGCCAAGGACGTCGCCCGCCAGACGCTGGCCGCGGCCGGTCCCGATCCGAGCCCCAACTCCGCGCAGCAGGGCGCCGTCGACGACGCCGCTCGCCTGGCCGAGTCGTGGCTCGACACCGCCACCTCGTTCCCCGCCGGTGCCACCACGGCGACCGCGTGGAGCAAGGCCGAGTGGATCGAGGCCACTGCCGACACCTGGCAGCAGCTCGTCGAGCCGATCGCGCAGCACGTCGTCACGGCCATGGGCGATGCGCTGCCCGACGAGGCCAAGGCGATGGCCGGCCCCCTCATGGGCATGCTGTCGCAGGCCGGCGGCGCGATGTTCGGTCAGCAGGTCGGCCAGGCGCTCGGCGGTCTCGCCGGCGAGGTCGTGTCGTCGACCGACATCGGTCTGCCCCTCGGACGCGAGCGGGTCGCGGCCGTCATCCCGTCGGGTGTCGAGGCGTTCGGCGAGGGGCTCGAGCACCCGGCGTCCGACGTCCTGCTCTACATCGTTCTGCGCGAGTGCGCGCACCACCGCCTCTTCCAGCACTCCCCCTGGCTGCGGTCGGCGCTGGTCGGCGCGATCGAGGAGTACGGCCGGGGCACCCGCATCGATGTCGAGGCCATCGAGTCGCAGATGCGTGGCCTCGACCCCTCGCGTCCCGAAGACATCCAGCAGGCCCTCGCTGGCGGGCTGTTCGAGCCCGAGCGCACGGCCGAGCAGCAGCGTGCGCTCGACCGCCTCGAGACCCTCCTGGCCTTCATCGAGGGATGGGTCGACGAGGTCGTCGCCCAGGCCACGGCCGGACGCATGCCCGCCGCGACGCCCCTGGCCGAGGCGATGCGTCGCCGCCGCGCGACCGGCGGCCCGGCCGAGCAGACGTTCGCCGCGCTCGTCGGCCTCGAGCTGCGCCCCCGCAAGCTGCGCGAGGCGACCTCGCTGTGGGCAGCCATCCGCGACCGGCAGGGCCCCGAGGCGCGCGACGCCGTGTGGAGCCACCCCGACCTGATGCCCGACGCGTCCGACCTCGACGACCCGCTGGGCTTCGCGCAGGGCGAGAAGCGCTCGCAGAGCGACGACGACTTCGACGCCGCGCTCGGCGAGCTGCTCGACGGCACCGACTCCGACGACCAGGACGACAAGGAGTGACGCTGCGCGCGGATGCGCAGCACGTCCTCGCCGCCTGGTCGGCACCCGACGCCGAGCAGCACAGGCTCAGGCGGCTCTACCTCGAGCACCTCGCCGAGCATCCCGACGCGACGAGTCGCGAGTGCCACCCCGACCACCTCACCGCCAGCGCCCTGATCGTCTCGGCCGATGGCGAGCGGGTGCTGCTGACGCTGCACCGGCGCATCGGTCGGTGGCTGCAGACCGGCGGCCACTGCGAGCCCGACGACACGAGCCTGGCCGGCGCCGCCCAGCGCGAGGGTCACGAGGAGAGCGGCATCCCCGATCTCGTCGTCGACCCCGTTCCGGTGCTGCTGTCGCTGCACGAGGTGCCGTCGTGCGGGCCCATCAGGCCGTCTCACCACCTCGACGTGCAGTACGTCGCCATCGCGCCCGCCGACGCTCGCGAGGTCATCAGCGACGAGTCGGACGACCTCGCGTGGTTCGCTCTCGACGACCTGCCCGACGTCGATCAGTCGGTGCGCGACCTCATCGCTGCTGCCACGAGACGCCTTCGAGAAAGCCCTTAGCCTTCGTCGCGTCCGGGTGAGCGTCGACCAGCGCCCAGAACCGGGAGCTGTGGTTGGGCTCGATCAGGTGCGCCAGCTCGTGCAGCAGCACGTAGTCGACGACGTACGACGGCATGCCCTTGAGCCGGTGAGACAGTCGGATGCTCCGGTCGCCGCTCGAGCACGACCCCCACCGCTTGTCCATGGTGGTGACCCATCGCACCGACGACGGGACCGCGTCCCCACCGAGCCACGTGCGCGACAGGACACCGGCGCGCTCGAGCAGCTCGTCGTCGCTCGGGCGCACGCGCTTCTCACGCTGCTCGAGCCGCGCGACGAGGGTGCGGACGTGCTCGTCCTCGACGGCCTTGGGGAGGTTCGCGGGCATCAGCACGATGATCGCGTCGCCGTCGCGGTAGGCGCGGACAGTGCGCTTGCGACGCGCACTACGTCGTATCTCCACCGTGGCCACACCCGCAATCTACCGGGTGTGCGTCCGCCGTGTTCCCCACAGCGCCACTGCCACAAAACCCCAGGTCACAGGGTTCTGAACATGTTCATCCCCAGCTTCTCCACAGGTTGTGCACGTCGTCATCCACACGCTCAGCGGCGTGCCCCACAGCTTGTCCCCAGTGTTATCCACAAGCGTGGACAACAGTTCGGTGAAGTCGGTTGACGAACGGTCGCCGCACCCCTACGGTCAGCGACTACCGGACTCCCGTTCAGCGCTCGCAGGGGAAGGCGAGCGCCGTCGGGAGTCCGGATCGTCAGCAGCTCCCGAGACTCAGGCCTTGCCGAGGATGCGGTTGAGCTTGGTGCCGCAGACCGGGCAGATGCCCTTGGCCATCCGCGTGCCCTTGTCGCTCACGTGCACCTCGCCGCTGGTCTCGCGCTTGTCCTTGCACTTGACGCAGTAGAACTCGCCGCTCCATGTTTCCGCCATTGCAGCCTCCTGAGAGTGTGATGCTGGTCACGCTCAGCGTACGCGCGAACTCGCCGAACACGCGGCGCGGCGCGGCGCCGTCCGTCGTGTCGCTGTGGACGGTCGGTTGTCCGGGCGGCGTCCGGCCCACACGCTGTCGACATGGCCTTCCGTCCCGTCCTTCGACCAGGCGCCGTCCTGGTACGCCGTGACGCGACGCACCTACAGGTCGGCACGGCGCCAGGCATCGTGCTGGCCGATCGTCCCGGGCTGGCCGAGCTGCTCAGGCTGCTCGACGGGGTGCGCGACCTGGCCCGCATCGAGCAGCTCGTCGCTCGCGACGTGCCCGAGCTCGCCGTCGACGTCGCCGGACTGCTGGCCCGGCTCCGCGCGGTGGGCGCCGTGGTCGATGCGGCCGAGCTCGAGGCCGGTCGCCGCCCCCTCTCGGCTCGTCCCGTCGGCTTCATCGCCTCCGGCGGGACGGCCGACCTGGTCGATGCGACGCGCGCCGTCCTCGTCGCATCCGGCATCGACGACGTGACGTCGTCCGATCCCGACGTCCTGGTGATCGTGTCGTACGGCGAGGCCGCCCGGTCGGTCTTCGAGAAGGCCGCCCAGCTGGGTCTCGACCACCTGCCCGTCGTCATCGACGAGGACCGGGTGCGCATCGGTCCCCTCGTGCGTCCGGGCCGCACACCGTGCATCACGTGCCACGACCTGCACCGTGCCGACTGGGACCCCGCCTGGTCCGCCATCGTGCCGCAGCTCGGTCGACGGCTCCCGCCCGTGCAGCCGTCCGGGCTCGCCGGTCTGGCGATGCACGCCGCGGCCGTCGAGATCGGGGCCGAGATCGTTGCGCTGCTCGACGAGCGTCCGCTCCGCACCGCCGGGCGATGCCTCGTCGTCGGGCCCGCTCACGACCACCGCGACGTGTGGCCGGTCGCCTTCCACCATCGCTGCACCTGCGCTCTGCTCAGCGCGGCATAGTCACCGATGCGGACTATCCTGACGACGTGTCCGACAAGTTCGAGAAGGATCCCGACCAGGACCGCCGACAGACCGGCCGCCCGATCAGCTCGAGCACGTTCGCCCGCACCGCCCGACTCGCATCGCTCCCGGTCGGCTTCGCCGGTCGCACCACGCTCGGCCTCGGCAAGCGCATCGTCGGAACGCCCGCCAATCTCGTGCTCGACGAGGTGCAGCGGCGCACGGCCGACCAGATCTTCAGCGTCCTCGGCCAGCTCAAGGGCGGAGCGATGAAGTTCGGCCAGGCGATGAGCATCTTCGAGGCGGCTCTGCCCGAGGAGTTCATCGGCCCCTACCGCGAGACCCTCGTCAAGCTGCAGGACTCCGCTCCCCCCATGCCGCCCGGCACCGTCCACCGCGTCATGACCGACGAGTTCGGCCCCGGGTGGCGCGACAGCTTCCCGACGTTCGACGACCGTCCGGCCGCGTCAGCGTCCATTGGGCAGGTCCATCGGGCCACGTGGCACGACGGGCGCGAGGTCGCCGTCAAGCTGCAGTACCCCGGCGCCGCCAAGGCACTGATCTCCGACCTCAAGCAGATCGCGCGACTGGCGCGGTTGTTCGGGGTCATCGCGCCGGGTCTCGACGTCAAGCCGCTCGTCAAGGAGCTGCAGGACCGCGTCGCTGAAGAGCTCGACTACAGCCTCGAGGCCAGCGCGCAGGGGCTCTTCGCGGCCGAGTTCAACGGCGACAGCGACATCGTGGTGCCCGAGCCGATCGCCCACACCGAGCGCGCCTTGGTATCGACGTGGCTCGAGAGCGACTCGTCTCTCGCGCAGATCATCACGACCGGCACCCAGGACGAGCGCGACCGGTACGGCGAGGCGTACGTGCGGTTCTTGTTCGCCGGGCCCCGACGCGCCGGCATGCTGCACGCCGACCCGCATCCGGGCAACTTCCGCATCATGCCCGACGGCAAGCTCGGCGTGGTCGACTTCGGCGCCGTGGCCCGGCTGCCCGAGGGCCTGCCGATCTCGATGGGGCGCCTGCTGCGCCACGCGGTCGACGGTGACTACGACAGCGTTCTCGAAGGGCTGCGCGACGAGGGTTTCTTGAAGTCCAAGACCGATCTCGACGCCGACACGATCGCCCGCTACATCGGTCCGTTCGTCGAGCCGGCTCGGGTCGAGCGGTTCACGTTCAGCCGCGAGTGGATGCGCGAGCAGACCCTCCGCGTCAGCGCTCCCACCGCCGAGGGCATGGGCACCGCCATGAAGATCAACCTGCCGCCGCAGTACCTGCTCATCCACCGCGTCTGGATCGGCGGTATCGGGGTGCTGAGCCAGCTCGGTGCCACCGCCCCCTTCCGCGCCATCCTCGAGGAGTCCCTCCCAGGGTTTGCGGAGGGTTGAGCGAGCTCTGCGAGTGAACGCCCGGAGCAGGTTGGGCGCGACGCGGCGAAGCCGCCCGTAGACGAAACCCGGTGAGCAATCGGGCTCACCGTGGTTTCGACTCCTACCGGGGTCACCCAGCCGAGGCGGTGACCAGCTCGAGGACGGCCTCGCCGTACTGGTCGATCTTGGCCGGTCCGACGCCCGGCACCCTCGCCAGCGACTCGACGTCGGCGGGCTTGGACTCGGCGATGGCCTGCAAGGTCGCGTCGGTGAACACGACGTAGGCCGGCTTGCCCTGCTCGGTCGACTGCTCCTTGCGCCAGGCTCGCAGCGTCTCGTAGAGCGTCTCGTCGTAGGTGGCGGGGCAGTCGGCACAGCGGCCGAGCTTGCGGTCGGCCACAGCGAGCACGGTGTTGCACACCCGACACTTGGCCACCTTGCGCTGCCTGGCCTGCGACGACACCTGACGCGCCGCATGGCCTGCCGGCAGCAGCGTGTCGAGGAACCGGGTGGGCTGGCGGTTGCCGCGACCACCGGCCTTGCGGGTCGCCGCCCACGAGATCATCAGGTCGTGGCGAGCGCGCGTGATGCCGACGTAGAACAGGCGTCGCTCCTCCTCGACCATCTCGGGGGTGTCGGCGTGGACGCTCGGCATCATCCCCTCGTGCATCCCGACGCAGAACACGGCGTCCCACTCCAGCCCCTTGGCCGAGTGCAGGGTCGCGAGCGTGACACCGTCGGCCTCCGGCGCGTGGGCCTGCTCGATGCGGCGGTCGAGATCGGCGACCAGCTCGGTCATACCGGCAGCCGGGTTGCTCTCGGCGAGATCGGTGGCCATCGAGACGATCGCGTGCAGCGACTCCCACCGGTCACGCACGGCTCCCGCTCCGCTGGGCGGCTCGTCGGCGTGGCCCATCGCCGAGAAGATCGCGCGGACGTCGTCGACGAGGTGCTGGCCCTCGGCCTCGCCTCCGCGGGCCGAGCCCCGCAGCAGGGTCACGGCCTGACGCACCTCGGCGCGGTTGAAGAAGCCGGTGGCCCCCCGCATGACGTAGGGGATGCCGTGCTCGCCGAGCGCCTCCTCGAAGGCCTCGGACTGCGCGTTGATGCGAAACAGGATCGCCATCTCGCGGTACGGCATGCCGCGCCGGTGCAGCAAGGCGATCTCGCTGGCCACGGCACTGGCCTCGGCGGGCTCGTCGGCGTAGCCGATGTAGTTGACCGGGTCGCCCGGCTCCTGCTGCGACTGCAGCCGGATGTCGTCGGTCGTGGCCGCACGCGCGAAGACGGCGTTGGCCGCGGCGACGATCTGGGGGGTCGAGCGGTAGTTGCGCACCAGCTCGATGCGTTGCGCTCCCTCGTGACGGCGCGCGAACGACGCCAGGATGCGCGGCGACGCCCCGGCGAACGAGTAGATCGTCTGCCGGGGGTCGCCCACGACGCAGATGTCGTTGCGCCCTCCGAGCCACAGGTCGAGCAGCGTCGACTGGAGCGGGTTGACGTCCTGGAACTCATCGACCACGAACCAGCGGTACTGCTGGCGCACGGTGGCTGCGATGCGCTCGTCGTCGGCGAGGATCGCGGCGGTGATGAGCAGGATGTCTTCCATGTCGATGCGCCCGCGCTCGCGCTTGACCTCCTCGTAGGTCGCCAGGACGTTGGCGACCTGGCCCGGGTCGAGATCGGCTACCTCGCGTCGCGCCGGGCCGGCTGCTGCCGCATAGGCCGTGGGCACGATGTTGGAGACCTTGGCCCACTCGATCTCGGACGACAGGTCGCGCAGCAGCGGGGTGTCGGCGCGCTGGCCGAGCCGCCGCATCGACTCGGCGACGAGCGAGAACTTCGACTGCGTGACCTCGGGGAACTCGCCGCCGTAGACGTGGGGCCAGAAGTAGCGCGCCTGGCGCAGGGCGGCGGAGTGGAACGTGCGAGCCTGCACCCCTTCGGCGCCCAGGGCTCGCAGACGCACCCGCATCTCGTTGGCGGCCTTGGTGGTGAAGGTGACGGCCAGCACCTCGGTGGGCTTGTAGACGCCGGTGGCCACCCCGTACGCCATGCGGTGCGTGATGGCGCGGGTCTTTCCGGTGCCGGCTCCGGCCACGACGCTCACAGGCCCCCGCAGCGCCAGGGCGACCTCGCGCTGCTCGGGGTCGAGTCCGATCAGCAGGTCGTCGGCATCAGGCACTCAGGCTCCTCGAGAAGATCACGGCAGGTCGTGGACGGACAGGTCAACACTAGTCGTCCGGTCCGACAACCCGAGCCGTGCGGCCACAGGGCACCGTGGGCGGGAATGTACGATCCGGACGATCGGTTGACACCCGAGCAACCGTCGTCAGAGAGGGCACTTCATGTCCGACACGTTCACCATGTACTCGACCCCGTGGTGTGGCTACTGCCACCGCCTGAAGGGTCAGCTCAAGCGCGAGGGCATCGCCTTCGACGAGGTCGACATCGAGCAGCAGCCCGAGGCCGCGCTGATCGTCGAGAAGGCCAACAACGGCAACCAGACCGTCCCGACGCTGGTGTTCGCCGACGGCACCGCCCTGACGAACCCGAGCGTCGCCCAGGTCAAGGCCCAGCTCGCCCTGGCCTAGCAGGGCGCAGGGCGAAGCTCGCCGAGCTGGGCTGAGGCCCGTCACCAGCCGGCGCTCAACGACTCGCCGAGCCAGCTCTCCATCAGCGACGACGAGATCGACA
>JBEVGQ010000087.1:0-5943 GCA_040511655.1 Aeromicrobium sp.
CCAGCCTGATCGCCTCGTCGAACGCGACCCGGGCGAGACCGGGGTTCTGTCGAAGACGCTCCCACTGGTCGGGCTGCTCCACGAACGCATGGATGACCGCGCTGAGACCGTGCACCGTCGTGTCCACGCCGGCGGTGAGCACGGAGCGGACGATCAGGGGTGCCATCTCCTCGGTGATGTCCCCTCGATCGGCCGCGGCCCAGATGTCGGCGCCGAACCCCCGCTCCGCGAGCGCCTCGCGGGTGCACTGCGCCCCGATCCAGGCGGAGGTCTCGGCAATGTGGTGCTGGCCGCCCTGAACGAGCGCATTCGGCGGACCGAAGGAGTTGAAGACGTGGTCGCCGTAGGGCAACAGGTTCTCTCGCCCTTCCTTCGGGAGGCCCACGGCATCTGGAAACACGCGGAGCGGGAAGACATCGGCGATGTCGTGCGCGCCATCGATCTCCTCCCGCTCGAGGATCTCGTCGACGAGGGTCTCGGCGTCCGCGAACCACTGCTCGCGCAGCTGCCGCAGGCGCCGCGGGTTGAGGACCTCTTCGAGGGCATGACGGGGCGCGTCGTGATGAGGCGGGTCGGCTTCCAGGAGCAGGCTGGGTGGACGCCAGGGTTCTTCCTTGCGGAAGTTCGACAGGCCGACGCCCGCGGCTGACTGGAAGGTCTGCCAGTCCGTCAGTCCGGCGTGCACGTCGTCGTAGCGTCCCATCACGAACAGGTCGTACTGCGGCACGTACGCCACGCGTCCGGCCTCGCGGAGCCGCTCGTGGAACGGCAGCGGATCGTCCAGGACCTCGGGGCCGAAGGGGTCGTCGTCCAGGGTCGGGGCCGGCTCGGTGCTGAGGGTCGACATGGTGTGGTTCCAGTTCTCGTGGGGATCAGAGGTCGAGGACGAGTCGGTCGCTGCACGCACGGGAGACGCACACGAACATGGTCTGCCCCTGGCGGCGCTCGTCTTCGTCTAGCAGGGAGTCGCGATGGTCGGGTTCACCGGCCAGCACGCCTGTCTCGCAGGTGCCGCAGATTCCCTGCCGGCACGAGGTCAGGACGGGCACGCCAGCGCCGGCAAGGGCATCGGCCACGGTGGTCTCCGGCGCGACGGTCACGACCGCACCGGTGGAGGCGAGCTCGACCTCGAACGCGGTGCTGCGAACGGGAGCGCCCTGCTCTTCGGCGACGAACCGCTCGATGCGCAGGGCGTCGCCTGGCAGGTCGGCGCAGGCCTCGGTGATCGCGGCCAGCAGGGGTGAGGGGCCGCAGCAGTACACGCCCGCGCCAGCGGGCAACGACGCCACCGCGGCGCGCAGGTCGAGAAGTCCGTCGACGTCCTGGGGCACGATCCGGACCTGGGAGAGGTACTGCTCCAGCTCATCCAGGTAGGCCATCGAAGACCTGGTCCGCCCTCCGTACAGCAGCTCCCAGGAGGCGTCCATCGCCTCCGCTGCGCGAATCATCGCCAGGATCGGGGTGATGCCGATGCCGCCGGCCACGAAGAGGTAGTGGGTCGCGGGCGCCAACCGGAAGTTGTTGCGGGGGCCGCCGATACCGACCAGGTCGCCGACCTCGAGCTCGTCGTGGACGTACGACGAGCCACCGCGACCGTCGGGCTCGCGAAGGACGGCGACGCGGTAGGTTCCGGCGTCGCGGCGATCTCCGCAGAGGGAGTACTGACGGACCTTGTCGCCGGGGAGCATCAGGTCGATGTGCGATCCCGGCGTCCAGTCGAGGAGACGACGGCCGTGAGGATCGGCGATCGTCAGCTCGCAGACGCCTTCGGCGACGGAGCGCTTCGCCACCACGCGGACCGTCGTACGGCTGGCTGCCGGGGTGGGCACCGCAGCGGGCGGGGTGAGGGAGGTCGTGGCCACGATCGGTGAGTCTGTGACGACCGCCACGCGCGAGCCACCTCTGTTCCACTCAGCGGGAGACATTCGGTGTCGTGCGTCACGCCCGAGCCATGGCACGTTGGATTCCCTGGGCGGCTGCGCGCAACGCCGGCACGGTGCGCGCTGCGGTCTCGTCGTTGGGGACGACCACGCCGAGGGAGGCGACGACGCTCTCCTGCGGATCGCAGATCGGTACGGCGACTCCGGCTGCCGCATCACGGATGTGGCCCGCCGTGTGCGCGAAGCCGGTCTTGCGGACGTCGGACAAGACGATGCGAAGGCGCTCGGGTGTGGTGATCGTCGCGGGTGTGAACCTGCGCAGCGGGCCGCCGATGATCGCGGCCTGGATCTCTGGCCTCGCATGGGCCAGGAGCACCAGCCCGGACGACGACGCATGCAGGGGGAGGCGCCCGGCGACCTCGGTCACGTTGATGACGGCCTCACGTGCGGACAACCGCTCGACGAACAGCACGTCGTTTCCATCGAGCACGCCGAGCTGGACGTGGTGGCGGATGACGGTGTGCAGATCCTCCATGAACGGGAGGGCCGCCTCGCGCAGGCTGCGGGTCGGTGCAGCGCGGGACGCGAGCTCCCAGAGCCGTACGCCGACCTGGATGCGCCGGCCGTCGTCGGAGCGGGACAGAAGGCCTTGCCGGGTGAGCTCGGCGACCATGCGGGACGTGGTCGAGAGCGGCAGGCCGGAACGTCGGGACAGGTCGGTCACGGTCAGCGAGGTGGCGCGCGTGTCGAACGCTTCGAGAAGGCGCACCGCGCGCGCGAGCACCCCTTCAGTCGGTTCAGGATCAGGCATCTCTCACCATGCTGCCGGCCTCGAGCATGGTCTCCCGCAGCCATGCATGGGCGGGGTCTGGTCGGTGGCTGGGGTGCCACCAGAAGGCTTCGACGAGTGGGACCACGTCCCACGGGCAGGCCAGGAGACGGACACCGGCGGCCTCGGCCAGTCGAGTCGCCAGCTGGCGCTGAAGCAGGGCGACACGAGGTGTGCCGGCCACCAGGAACGGCACGGGGAGGAAGCTCTCGACGACGACCTGGACGTCTGGTTCGACGCCGATCATGTTCAGCTGCCGCGCGGCCGGGGTGAACGCGGTGGCCTCGTGGTGGGTCATCACCCAGGGAAGCTGGGCGAGCTCCTCGAGGCTCACGGTGTCACCGATGACGTCGTTGTCGCGGGACACGACCAGGACCCAGTCGTCGGAGTACAGATCCACCGACGGGACCTCGGAGAGGAAACCGTGGGGGAGCACCATCCCGTCGACCGAGCGCAGGGACTCGGGGGCATGGTTGACGTCGAAGTGCGACTGGGCCTTGAGCCTCAGCCGCACGCCCGGCGCTCGTCGCGCTGAAACGGTGGCCAGGTGGTCGCCGATGACGGTGGCGGCGTAGTCGGACACGATGACGGTGAACTCCCGTGTCGCAGTCGCTGGGTCGAAGCTCGGCGAAGCGGCGAAGACCCGACCGACGCCAGCGAGCGCGGCAGCGGCCGGCTCGCGCAGCTGCTCCGCCAGCGGGGTCAACAGGTAGCGGTTGCCGTCCCGGGAGAGCAGCTCGTCGTCGAAGTGCCTGCGCAGCCGGCTCAGTGCAGACGACACCGCTGGCTGGCTGAGCCCGAGCTGCCGGGCGGCCCGGGTGACGTTCTGTTGCTCCAGCAGCGCGTCCAGGGTGACCAGCAGGTTCAGGTCGAGGTTGCGCAGCGAGGTTGCACCCACGGTTGCACCCTAGAGGGCCTGCGACAGACGACGCTCCCGCGCGGAGGTATTCGCCCGCCGAATGGAAGGCATAGGCAGTCTGCACTTCCGTGATGGTGCGTCCTGGATCAGGGTGGTCGACGTCACAACGTTTGCTCACCCGGAGGTCCCGCCATGCCCGCTGTCCGTTCCGCTCTCGTGGTCGGCTCCGGCGCCGCCGGTACCGCGGCCGCCATCCTGCTGGCCGAGCAGGGGATCTCCGTCGACGTCGTCGAGGCGAAGCCCGACGTCGCCGCCCTGGGCTCCGGCATCACCATCCAGGGCAACGCGCTGCGGGTGCTGCGGCAGCTCGGCGTCTGGGACCAGGTCCGCGACCGCGGCTACCCGTTCGACACCCTCGGCATTCGCGCACCTGATCCGGCCGGCACCCTCGTCTTCGAGCTCGACGACCACAGGACGGGCGGCCCTGACCTCCCTGCCACGTTGGGCATGTACAGACCCGAGCTCGCCCAGATCCTCGTCGACCGGGCCACCGAGGCCGGAGCCAAGATCCGCTTCGCCACCACCTGCACCGACCTCGCGCAGGACGACGACGGCGTGCAGGTCACCTTCTCCGACGGGTCGACCGGCAGCTACGACGTCGTCATCGGTGCCGACGGGATCCGCTCCTGGACCCGTCGCGCCATCGGCATCGACGTGGAGCCGGAGGGCAACGGCATGGGCATCTGGCGCGTCTTCGCGCCGCGCCCCTCCTCGGTCACCCGCACCGACCTGATCTACGGCGGCCCCTGCTACATCGCCGGCTACTGCCCGACCGGCGAGGACTCTCTCTACGCCTATCTCGTCGAGGACGTCCAGGACCGTTCCGGGCTCTCACCTGAGGAGTCGCTCGACGTGATGCGCGGACTGGCCGAGGCCTACCACGGCCCCTGGGACGAGATCCGCGAGCAGCTGACCGAACCCGAGCGAGTCAACTACGCACGCTTCGAGAGCCACGTCGTCCCGGCCCCGTGGAACCGGGGACGCGTCGTCATCATCGGGGACGCCGCCCACAGCTGCCCCCCGACAGTCGCCCAGGGAGCCGCGCAGGCCCTGGAGGACGCCAGCGTCCTCGCTGAGCTGCTGCTCACGGCTGAAGACCTCGACGACGTGTGGCCGGCCTTCACCGAACGCCGCTACGAGCGCGCGAAGACCGTCGTCGAGAGCTCGCTCCAGCTCAGCCAATGGCTGCTCGACGGCGTCCAGGGCGACGTGCCCGGCCTGATGGCCCGCGTCTCCCACCTCGTCGCCGAACCCGCCTGACCCACTCCACGAACCGAAGGACCACCGATGACCGAGATCCTGAACGTGCCCACTAGCGAGCGCCTGATCACCCACCTGCGCCACGTCGACCTGGCCGTGCCCGACTACGACCAGCAGCTGGAGTTCTACACCGACATGTGGGGACTCAAGCCTGAGACGACCGAGGACGGGCTCGCCTTCCTGGCTACCGAGGGTTCCCCGGAGCAGTACGCCGTACGACTGCGCAAGGACGACGAGAAGCGTCTCGACCTGATCTCCTTCGGCGCTGCCGACGCCGCCGACGTCGACGCCATGGCCGAGCGTCTCGGCACTGCTGGCGTCCAGCTCGTCTCGGAGCCCGACAAGCTCCAGACGCCCGGCGGCGGCTACGGCTTCCGCTTCTTCGACAACGACGGCCGCACCGTCGAGGTGTCCTCGGACGTCGCCGTGCGCCAGCACCGCAAGATCGAGGAAGGCGAGTCGATCCCCGTCAAGCTCTCCCACGTCGTCATCAACTCGCCCAACCCAGAGGCAACCGTGGCGTTCTACCAACGCCACCTCGCGTTCGCGCTCTCCGACACCCTGATGCACCCGCACATGGGCGAGATGATGTGGTTCCTGCGGACGAACTCGTTCCACCACAGCCTCGCGATCGCCCGCGGCCCCCACGTTGCGCTGCACCACGCCTCGTTCGAGATGCGTGGCATCGACGAGTACATGCGCGGTACGGGACGCCTCCTGCGCGGCGGCGTCGAGAAGGTCTGGGGGCCTGGACGCCACATGGCCGGCAACAACACCTTCAGCTACTTCCTCGACCCCCACGGCAACACCGTCGAGTACACGACCGAGCTCGAACAGCTCGACGAGGACAGCTGGCACCCGCACCTCTACGACTTCACCGACCCGATGGTCTCCGACCAGTGGGGCACCGCCAACCCCATGAACGAGTTCGTCGCCAAGAAGTCTTTCAACGACCCCGACCGCGGCTGCTTCGTCGCGCCGCCGGTCTGAGTCGACTGCTCATGAAGCTGGCGACCTTCACCTCCAGTGACACTGGCGAACCGGCTGTCGGACTC
>JBEVGQ010000088.1:0-5286 GCA_040511655.1 Aeromicrobium sp.
CGCCCTGCACGGTCGCCCGGTGCAGCGCAGCCGCGGCCACCGTCTCGGCGCCGGCGATCGAGAACCGCGCGCTCACTCCGCTGCGCTGGTCGACCGAGCTGGACTCGCGCAGGTTGCGGGTGAACCGGGCCAGGATCTCGACCAGGTAGTCGGGCACCTCGGCGCGCAGGTCGGCCTCCTGCCGGACCACCGCGATCTCGTCCTCGAGCGCGACCGGGTAGTGCGTGCGGATCTCCGCGCCGAACCGGTCCTTGAGCGGGGTGATGATGCGACCGCGGTTGGTGTAGTCCTCGGGGTTCGCGCTGGCGACGAGCATGACGTCGAGGGGCAGGCGCAGCACGTAGCCGCGGATCTGGATGTCGCGCTCCTCCATCACGTTGAGCAGCGCCACCTGGATGCGCTCCGCGAGGTCGGGCAGCTCGTTGATCGCGACGATGCCGCGGTGGCTGCGCGGCACCAGCCCGAAGTGGATGGTCTCGGGGTCGCCGAGGCTGCGACCCTCGGCCACCTTCATCGGGTCGACGTCGCCGATGAGGTCGCCGACGCTGGTGTCGGGGGTCGCGAGCTTTTCGGCGTACCGCTCCTCGCGGTTGCGCCACTCGACCGGAAGGTGCTCACCCATCTCGAGCGCGCGGCGCCTGGACTCGGGCGTGATGGGCTCGTACGGGTGCTCCCCCAGCTCGGAGCCCTCGATGACCGGCGACCACTCGTCGAGCAGCCCGACCATCGTCCGCAGCAGACGCGTCTTGCCCTGGCCGCGCTCACCCAGCAGCACGATGTCGTGCCCCGCGATGAGCGCACGCTCGAGCTGCGGGACGACGGTCGACTCGAAGCCGTGCAGGCCCGGCCACGGATCGCGGCCCTCGCGCAGCGCGTCGAGCAGGTTGTCGCGGATCTCGACGCGCAGCGTCTTGAGCACGTGGCCCGAGGCGCGCAGCTCGCCGATGGTGGAGATGGAGGGAGCGGGAGTGGTGGGTGCGGTCACCTTCAGAACGCTACTCCGGCGCGCAACGGTGGAGGGCGCTCCAGCCACCGACTGTCCTCCCCTCAGCCGGCGGGTCGCCCGCCGCTCATCGGTACCTGACCGTCCGATGGATGGTCGTGGCGCGCTGGCCAGCCTTCTTGTAGGTCGAGACCCGCACGCGGCGGAGACCGGTCCTGGTCTGCGGGTCGAACGTCAGCGAGCGCGACACCGTCCCCGTGCGACCGACGATGCCGCTGGCCCGCTCCTGACCACCCAGCCAGATCACGTACCGCCGACCCGGCGCGAGCCCGGTGGCGGTGATCGTGACCTGCACGCCGGGCGTCGGGTTGCCCAGCAAGACCAGACGATGCCTGAACGAGTGCACCATGCGTGCGCGCGAGGTCCTCGAGAGCTGCACCGCACCGGCCGTCGCGGTCACGCGGACCGTGAGCTTGCGACCGGCCTGTGGCTTTCGGAGCAGGAGCGTCCGGCCGGTGGCCCCCTTGATCGCCTTGCCGTCGGCGAACCACTGGTAGGTGCGCACGGCCGAGGACGGCTTGAGCACGCTGGTCGTGGCCCTGACCATCCGTCCCTCGCGCAGCGTGCCGGTGATGCGAGTCGCAAGCCCGGTGATCTCGCCATCGGAGACGACCCCACTCGTCGCCTGGCTGCTCGCGGACGTGTATCCGTTACGCACCGACGTCGCTGTGCACGTCACCGCCTGGGCGCGGTCGGCGGCGGTCAGCGTGTACGTCGGACCGGACGTCAGCGCGGTGGCGCCCCGCGACCACGCGTAGGACAGCGTGCCGGGCGTGCCCGGTGCCGCGGCGCACGTGAGGGGCTTCCCCACCACGGTGGTGCCAGAGATCGACGGGGCGCCGATGGCGAACGAGCCGATGTCGACCGTCTCGGAGTCCGTCGAGCTGGTCGCGTCGGTGTATCCGGCGCGGGCCGACGTCGCGGTGCACGTCACCTTCTCGGTGCGGTCGTCGGGCGTCAGCACGTACGTGGCGCCCGTCGCCAGCTCGGTGTCGCCTCGCGTCCAGACGTACGACGCCGTGCCCGGCTCACCCGCTGCCGCTGAGCAGGTCAGCATCTGACCCACCGCCGCGGTGCCCGTGATCGCCGGGGCGCTGATACTGAACGAGCCGTAGCCGACCGTTGCGGATTCCTTCGAGCTCTTCGCGTCGATGTAGCCCGCGCGGGCCGACGTCACCGTGCACGTCACCATCTCGTCGCGGTCGGCTGCCGCCAGCTCGTACGTCGCGCCTGCCGCCAGAGCGGTCACGCCCCGGCTCCAGGCGTACGACACCGTGCCGTCCGTCTCCGGCGCCGCGGCGCAGGTGAGCGTCTCGCCGACCTTGGCCGTGCCCGTGACCGACGGTTCGTCGATGTCGAAGGTGCCGAGCCCGACGGTCTCGGAGTCAGCCTCGTTGGTCGCCTCGGTGTAGCCGGTCCGCTGCGACGTCACGGTGCAGGTGACGACCTGCTCGTGGTCGTCGGGCGTCAGCGTGTACGTCGAGTCCGAGCTGACCGAGCTGGCACCACGGGTCCACCCGTACGACAGGTTGCCGGCCGTTCCCTGTGCAGCGGCGCACGTGAGTGTCTGCCCGACCTTGGCCGTGCCCGAGATCGACGGGGCGTCGATGCTGAAGGTGCCCTGGACCGCCGCCTCGGTCGCGGTCGAGTACTCGGTACGGCTGTCGAAGCCGGCCTTGGCCACTGTGACCTTCACCCGGTACACCCGTCCTACCTCGGACGCGGCGGGCGTGTAGGTCGCGCCGCCGCTCAGGTCGGTCCAGGTGCCGGGCGACGACTCGTGCTGCCACGTGTAGGTGACGGTTGCGCCGTCAGAGGCGCTCGGAACCAGGGACCCGCCCGGGGACGCCGTCATCTGCACGCCGACCTTCGGTGTGCCGCTGATCGTCGGCGACAGTCCGGTCACCAGATCGTCGAGCGAGATGGCGACATCGAGGGTGACAGCCGCGCCGACGCCGTTGCTCGCCCTCAAGGTGACGGGGAACGAACCGGCGACGGTCGGAGTGCCCGACAGCTTGCCCGTCGACGACTCGACCGTCACGCCGGTGGGCAGCGTGCCCTCCACCGTCACCGACGGTGCGGGCGAGCCACCGACCGTGGGCGTGTAGCTGAAGCTCTGCCCCTTGACGCCGCTCGCAGTCGCCGCGCCGGTGATGGTCGCTGCGGACGTCGCGGCGGCGATCGGTCCCACGCAGGTGCCCGAGCCCGTGCGGCCGTCCAGCGTCTGCGACAGCTGCACGTACGTGCCGGCGCTGCCCGACGGGAGCACGAAGGTCGGTCCCGTCTCGGTGGTCGGCGACGAGCACGTCGACGAGGACGACAGGCCCCAGGTGTTGGTGCCTGTCGTGTCGCTCGCGGTGAGGGTCTCACCCTCCTTGAGCGTCCCGGTGAATCCCTGGACGGTGTCCACGGTCTGCGCGGTCGTCGTCGACACGCTGTCGGCGAAGCCGGTCTTGCTGCCGGTGACGATCAGCGTCAGGCTCTTGCCGGCGTCGGCCAGCTTCGGCGTGTACGACGAGGTGGTGCTCACGGTGTCGGAGCCGATCTTCCACTCGTAGCCGAGGGTCGCGTCGGACGGCGCGTAGGTGCCGCCGGACGCTGTCAGCGACGTGCCCACCTTCACCGTGCCGGTGACGGACGCGTCAACGGCGTCATCGAAGTCCGGCAACACTGCCGGTCCGGCTACCAGCATCGGTGTGACGATGTTGGGGGTCTGGGTGCCGATGCCGATGCCTCCCTGGTTTGACGTCGAGGAGTTGCCCCAGGCGTAGAGCCGACCCTTCTGCGTGACGGCGAAGCCGCTGTTGCCACCCATGACGCCGCCGACGATCGGTTCGTTCGCACCGCGACCGGGCCATGAGGTGATCTTGGCGAAGACGGCCTTGTTGGATGTTCCTCCGTCGCCGAGCTGCCCGTTGTTCCCGGTGCCCGCCGTGTAGAGGTGGCCCTGCTGGGTCCTCAGCATCGTCGTGTTGGCATTGCTGCCCATGGCGAAGTCGACGACCTGGTCGTCCGCATCGGCCAGCGCCACGGTGAGCGGAAGGGGCGTCGCCTGGTCGTAGTTGGTGCTGTTCCCGTCGCCGAACCGCCCGTTGAGGGCCTGGCCCCAGCCCCAGACCTTGCCCGTTGCGCTCACGGCGAAGGAGGCGGCGATGCCGGAGCCGATCGAGATGATCGAGTCCCCGGTGGGCAGCCCCGTGAAGGCCAGCTCGGTGATCGCCGGCGCGTAGTTCTGGGTGGTCCCGGTGTTCGTGCCGTCACCACGCTGGCCGTGGAACTGGCTGCCTGCCCCGAGAACCACGCCGGACGCCGTCCTCGCGACCATGGCGGTGAGGCCGCCCGTGATCTGGACGACCTTGTCGTCGGGGAAGTACAGGCCCGGCACCTCTTCTGGGATCGCGATGTCGTCGCCACCGTTGTCGATGCCGGTCTGGCCGTTCCCGTTGTCACCCCAGGCGTAGACGTGCCCGCTCTCGGTGATGACTCGCCCGCCGCCAGCGACCTTCGAGACCGACACCGGCTCGTCCGAGCCCCAGGTCGGCGACACCACGGCGGGAGCGGCCTTGCTCACGAGGGAGACATCGTCGCCCAGAGCGCCAGCCCCGTCGTAGCCCCACGAGTAGACGCTGCCGCCATCTGTCAGCAGGAGGCCTGATGCGATGGACGTGGTGCCGCCGAACGACATCTGCACGACCTTCTCCCCAACGGGCAGGAAGTCAGCGATCTTCGTCGGCAGATCGGTGTTGCCGGACGTCAGGTTGAGACCTGTTGCGCCATTGGCGTTGTTGCCGAAGGTGTAGATGTCACCGATGTCGGTGAGGAACGCCCCGGCCTGCTGGCCGCGCTGCATCGTGATGATCTTGGGCGTGGTGACTGCTGCCGAGGCCGCGGGCACCGGCCCGGCGACCGCGACGACCGCAGTCATGCCCGATGCGATGAGCGCGCCGCCCACGAGCGTGTGGACGAGCTGGCGAAGTGACGTCACGGGGTACCGCCTGAGGTCGAGGAACAGACCCGTGAAGACTAGGGAACTTCAAGAGAGGTCGTCGCCAAAACGACGAAATCCGTCGGCGGAACCTCGATCAGTCGAGCACGCCCAGCGAGCCGAAGAACTCGCGCAGCGCCTTCTGGCCCTGCGCGTAGGCGCCGACGTCGGGCATCCCGCGCCACGAGACGTGCTGCGCGTCGCTCATCGCCGGCGCTCCGGCGATGCCGGTGCCCGACTCGAGCAGCGCCGTCAGCTCGCCGGACGGCCGGGGCGACGTCCTGCCGCCGACCGCCGT
>JBEVGQ010000089.1:0-4688 GCA_040511655.1 Aeromicrobium sp.
CCAAACACCCCAACGTCACTCCCGCTTCACCACCCAACAACCACGAGCCGGCTGATCGTTAGGGCACTATGCCCGCTGACCCCAGGCAGGCGAGAGCGTCACGACGTCGCCGATGATCGTGATGGCGGGGGACTCCGCACCGACCTTCGCAGCTGCGTCCGCAAGGGTCGACAGCGTCGCGACGGTGACTCGCTGCGCGGTGGTGCAACCGCGCTCGACGATGGCAGCGGGCGTGCGAGGGTCGTGCCCCCCGGCGATCAGCTCGGCACACGTCTGGCCGAGACGCTTGACGCCCATCAGCATCACGAGGGTGTGAGCACCCGTGTGCGGCACCTGGCCGATGTCCTCGTGACCCGTCACGACGGTGAACCCGCGCGAGACGCCTCGATGGGTCACGGGGATGCCGGCGGCCGCAGCCACCGAGATGGCGCTGGTGACCCCTGGCACGACCTCGACGGGGATACCGGCGTCGCGGCAGGCGATGAGCTCCTCGCCGCCGCGGCCGAAGACGTACGGATCGCCGCCCTTGAGGCGGACGACGACCTTGCCCTGCTGAGCGCGGTCCACCAGGATCGCGTTGATCTCGTGTTGGGGGATCGGGTGGTGGTCGGGCATCTTGCCGACATCGATCACCTCGACGTCCGCGTCGAGCTCGGCGAGCAGACCGAGGGGGGCCAGGCGGTCGACGACCACGACGTCGGCCTCGGCCAGCAGCCTGCGTCCGCGCGTCGTGAGCAGTCCCGGGTCGCCGGGTCCTCCGCCCACCAGGGCGACGAATCCGTCGGGGTGGTGGGTGCGATGACGCATCGGCAGCTCGCCGGCCTGCAACGCAGCTGCCACCCCGTCGCGCAGTGCGGTGGCGCGCCCAGCGTCGCCGCCGCCGCTGACGGCGACCATGACGTCATCGACCTGCGCGACGGCGGGAGCCCATGCCGTCGCATGCTCGGGGTCGCCGCCCTTGAGGCACCAGATCTGTGAGGCCTCGGCGTCGGCCGCGACGAGGTCGTCGACGGGGGAGTCGGTGGCGGTCTGCACCAGCCACGCACCTTTGAGGTCGCCGGGTGCGTACGCCCGGCGGATCCACTCGACGTCGCCCCGGCCGATCGAGGACGCCAGCGAGTCCGAGACTGCCGGCGACACCACCGTCACCTTGGCTCCGGCCTGCACCAGCGAGAGCGTGCGGCGGGTCGCGACGTGGCCGCCGCCGACCACGACGACCTTGCGTCCACCCACCCGCAGGGTCAGGGGCAGGTTGCCTCCAGCGGTCATGCAGGCGTCGCCGCGGCCCCGACCTCGGCCACGGTGTCGAGCAGCGCGTCACCGACCATGCCGGCGGCGAGCGTGCCACCGTCCTGGGCGTCGATCAGCAGGAACGCTCCTGTGTCGCGCGAGTGCAAGTACTCCTCGGCGGGGATGGGCGAGGCGAGACGCAGGGTCACGTGCCCGATGTCGTTCAGCCCGAGCGAGTCGGCGGGCAGCAGGCGCGCGTCCTCGAGGTCGAGCTTGCCGCCGATCGCCTTGACCATCGCCTGGACGGTCTTGGTGCCGTGCTTGAGCAGCACCTTCGTGCCGGGGACGAGCCTGTGGTCGGCGAGCCAGGCGACGGTTCCGTCGATGTCCTGCGTGACGGCGGGGACGCTGCGCGACGTGACGATGAGGTCGCCGCGCGAGATGTCGATGTCGTCCGCGAGGCGAAGAACCACTGACTGGGGCGCGAACGCCTCGTCGAGCGCCGTACCGGCGAAGTCGATGCCGGTCACGGTGCTCGAGCGTCCGCTGGGCTGCACCGTGACGGCGTCGCCGACGCGCACGAGCCCGGACGTGATCTGGCCCGCGTACCCGCGGTAGTCGCGGAACTCGTCACCGGCGGCCTGCTGCGGACGGATGACGAGCTGGACGGGGAAGCGCAAGGGCTCGGAGTGCGGGCTGCCGACGGGCGACAGCTGCTCGAGGAAGGTCAGCAGGCTCGGACCCTCGTACCAGGGCGTGCGGTCGGACCGCTCGACGACGTTGTCGCCGGCCAACGCCGAGACGGGGATCGTAGCCACGTCGTACAGCCCGAGGCTGCGTGCCGAGGCGAGCACCTCGTCGGAGACGCGGGTGTAGGTGGCCTCGTCGAAGTCGACGAGGTCGATCTTGTTGACGACCACGACGACGTGCGGCACCCGCAGCAGCGACGCGACCGCGAGGTGCCGGCGGGTCTGCTCCTGGATGCCATGACGGACGTCGACCAGCAGGACGACGACGTCGGCGGTGCTCGCTCCCGTGACGGTGTTGCGGGTGTACTGCACGTGGCCGGGACAGTCAGCCAGGATGAACGAGCGCTCGGCGGTCGCGAAGTACCGGTAGGCGACGTCGATCGTGATGCCCTGCTCGCGCTCGGAGCGCAGCCCGTCGGTGAGCAGCGCCAAGTCGGCCGACGCCAGGCCGCGGTCACGGCTGACGCGCTCGACGGCGTCGAACTGGTCGGCCAGCACCGACTTGGAGTCGTACAGCAACCGGCCCACGAGGGTCGACTTGCCGTCGTCGACCGAGCCGGCGGTGGCGAGGCGAAGGAGCGTCCGCATCAGAAGTAGCCCTCTTTCTTGCGATCTTCCATGGCGGCCTCGGAGGCTCGGTCGTCGGCGCGGGTGGCGCCCCGCTCGGTCAGGCGGGTGCCAGCGACCTCGGCGATCACGGCCTCGACGGTCGTCGCGTCGCTCTCGACGGCGCCCGTGCACGAGGCGTCGCCGACGGTGCGGTAGCGCACCTGGCGCTTCTCGACCGTCTCGCCCTCGCGAGGCTGGGACACGTCGCTGACGCTGATGAGCATGCCGTCGCGCTCGAAGACCTCGCGCTGGTGCGCGTAGTAGAGCTCGGGCAGGGCGATGTCCTCGGCGCCGATGTACTGCCACACGTCGAGCTCGGTCCAGTTGCTGAGTGGGAACACGCGGACGTGCTCGCCGGGCCGGTGACGTCCGTTGTAGAGGTTCCACAGCTCGGGACGCTGGTTGCGCGGGTCCCACTGGCCGAACTCGTCGCGCAGGCTGAAGACGCGCTCCTTGGCGCGTGCCTTCTCCTCGTCGCGGCGACCTCCGCCGAACACGGCGTCGAACTTGTTGCTCGTGATGCCGTCGAGCAGGGGCTGGGTCTGCAGCTGGTTGCGCGTGCCGTCGCTGCGCTCGCGCAGCCGTCCGTCGTCGATGTAGTCCTGCACCGACGCGACCTCGAGCCGCAGGCCGAGCCGCTCGACCGTGGCGTCGCGGAAGGCCAGCACCTCCGGGAAGTTGTGGCCCGTGTCGACGTGCATCACCGGGAACGGGACGGGGGCGGGCCAGAAGGCCTTGGTCGCCAGGTGGAGCATGACGACGGAGTCCTTGCCGCCGGAGAACAGCAGCACGGGACGCTCGAACTCGGCGGCCACCTCGCGGATGATGTGGATCGCCTCGGACTCCAGCCACTGCAGCTGGGTGAGACGTCGTTCGTCGGTCAGGGTCATCGGTGCCTTCGTCTTCGGTGGGCGTCGTCTTCGGTGGGGCAGAGGCAGGACGCTCAGGTGTGCAGACCGCACTCGGTCTTGTCGAGACCGGCCCAGCGACCGGCGCGCGGATCCTCGCCCGGGGCGACCTTCCGGGTGCAGGTGGCGCAACCGATCGACGGATAGCCGTCGTTGACCAGCGGGTTGACGATGACGCCGTGGTCGTCGGCATACGTCAGCAGCTCGTCGAACGTCCAGGCCGCGAGCGGGTTGACCTTGACCAGGCCGTTCTTCTCGTCCCACGTGATGAACGGCGTGTCGGCGCGGGTAGGGCCCTCGTCGCGGCGTACGCCGGTGATCCAGACCTCGTAGCCCTGCAGGGTCCGGTGAAGCGGCTCGACCTTGCGCATCTCGCAGCACAGGCCCGGGTCGCGCAGGTAGAGCTTCTCGCCGAACTCGGCGTCCTGCTCGGCGACGCTGCGCTGAGGGGTCACGTCGACGATCGACAGCCTCATCGACGCCTCGACGGCGTCGCGCGTGCCGATCGTCTCGGCGAAGTGGTAGCCGGTCTCGAGGAACAGCGTGTCGACCCACGGCAGGTGCTTGGCCACGACGTCGGGCAGGACGGCATCGGCCATGGAGCAGGCCACGGCGGTGCGGTACCCGAACTCCTCGGCGACCCAGGCCAGGACGGTGTCGCAGTCCGTGTCGGCCAGTCGCTGCTGCGCCTGCTCGGCGACGGCCTTGAGCTCGGCGTTGCTGCGGCGGGGCGCCAGCAGCGCCTCCCGCTCGGCGAGGTGCGTCGTCCGTTCCTGGTCGTGCGCGATCTGCTGCTGGCGGCGCTCCGCGAGCGTCAGGACGGCGTCGGTCATCTTGTCAGGATAGGTCGCCGCCGGCCGCCGACCCCGAGGTGAGGACGGACGTCCAGATGGCGGAACGCAAGGCAGTGACGACGGTCACACTTCTTCGAGACTTCACATGTTTGGACCTGCGAGGTAGGGGTACGCCGGATCGGAGGTGGCCACCGCCACCCCTAGAGAGAGGGAGAACCATGGCTTTCATTCTGTGGATCATTGCCGTTGCCATTGCGATCTACGGAGTCCTGCGCCTGGTGCGCGGCGACATCCTGATCGGCATCATTCTGCTGGTCGTCGCTGCCGCGGTCGGACCGGGCGGATACAGCATCTTCAAATGACCGACGACGAAGGGGCCGCGCTCAGCGCGCGGCCCC
>JBEVGQ010000090.1:0-10161 GCA_040511655.1 Aeromicrobium sp.
GGTTCTTGCTAAAATCCGACGAGCTACGCGGAACCCACCACCCGTCCCTGCGGATATTCCACCCCCCCCACCCCCCCGCCCCCCCCCGGCCCGCGCCAGCGCCGCGCGCCAAGGCAGACGCCCAGGCGAAGCCTGGCAGCGGCGAGGAACGTGCCGCTGAAGCGGCGAAGCCGCGCGTCACTGGAGCGGCACGGCGAAGACCGTGGTGCCGAGCTTCTCCCAGCGGTCGATCTCGCAGCCGTTCTCGCGGCTGAAGGACGCGTCGACGTCCTTGCCCTCGTAGGTGCCGGTGACGGTGGCCTTCTCCGGTCCGCCGAAGACCGTCGTGCACATGGCGTCGGACGGGACGGGCTCGAACACCGAGGCGCCGGCCGTGGCGATCGCGTCGCAGGCCTGCCGGGGCTGGGGGTGGTCTCCTCCGGCCGGGTCGCAGGTCAGCGTGTAGGTCTTGGGGTCGGCGCCCTCATCGGGGGTGACCTCGATCGTCAACGACGTCTTGGCGGCCGGCGCGTCGGTCGTGCCGCTGCCACCGCCGTCGGACGACTCCGACCCGCAGGCCGACAGCGCCGCGATCGCGGCGAGCGCCACCACCACCCCGCTACGCACCGGCGATCCTCGGAGCCGTGGGGTCGGCGTCCGCGCTGGACTCCTCGCGGGCGACCCAGTCCTCGATGCGCTCGTAGTCGGCCTTCGAACGGGTCACGACGGCGAGCAGGTCGCTCATCTTGGACAGCTCCTCGACCTGCTCCTTGATGAACCACTGCATGAACTGGTCGGAGGCGAAGTCGTTGCTGTCGCGGGCGATGCGGGTGAGCTCGTTGATCTGCTCGGTGACCCGCTTCTCCTGCTCGAGCGCCAGGGCCACGGGCTCGATGACGTCGGCGAAGGCGACGCGAGGAGCCGGCAGGGCGGGGATGACGGGCGTGTGATCGGCGTCGAGAAGGTACTGGACCATCATCATCGCGTGGTCGCGCTCCTCCTGCGCCTGCTGGTAGAACAGGGCGGCCATCTGCGGCATCGTCAGCGCGTCGTAGTACGTCGCGATCGCGATGTACTGCTGGTGGGCGCTGAACTCATGACCGATCTGCTCGTTGAGTCTCTCGACGAATGCGGGTGCTGCCATGTGTCCCATGCTCCTAGTGTCGCGCATAAGGCGAGCCTCACCTCACGCTGGTATCGTGTCATTCGTGCCCAAGTCGACCAAGATGCCGAAGAAGAAGTGCTGCAGCGACAAGCCTGCCTGCAAGCGCTGCCCCCTTCGGATGATGAAGGAAGGCACCCTCCCCGAGGGCTACACCGTCAAGAAGCGCAAGCTCGTGAAGGTCGACGGCAAGGGCACGAAGTCCTCGCCGAAGAAGTCACGATCCAAGATCGCCGCCTGACCTGCCTTCGCACCCTAGGCCACCGTCGGGCGGAAGCGCCACGAAGGAGTGGCTGGCCTGAGGTCATCCCACGGGTGGACGCGCACGCTCGCTGACGTCACTAGGGTTGGCGCCATGCGCGAACGTGTCCGGGGCTGGCGGCCGCTGGAGTCGATCGGCTTCGACATCGTCCTGGCCGGCGCACTGATGGCCGTCCCGGTGCTGATCGGTCTGGCGTCGTCGAACCGCGGCCTGCTCCTCGACGCGCTGCTCATCCTCCCGCTCGTGCTGCGCCGGCGCGCGCCGGTGGTCTCGTTCACGACGATCTGCCTGCTCCTGGTGGTGCAGACCCTCCTGGTCGACACTCCCCGCTACGGCGACTTCACCCTGCTGTTCGCGCTGTACGCGATCGCGTCGTACGGCCCGCTGTGGGCCGTGTGGGGTGGCCTGGTCGCCGGGCTGCTGGGGGCCGTCGTGGCCACCGTCGACTGGATAGGCGGCAACAACGACGCCAAGTCCACCACGTTCTCACTGGTCACCCTCGCCACCGTGGTGTTCGCGTCGTGGCTGCTCGGCTACCTGTCGCGCACCCGGCGTGCGTACGTCGCCGCGTTGGAGGACCGCGCCGCCCAGCTCGAGCGCGACGCCGCGCAGCAGGCTCAGATCGCGACCGCCGCCGAGCGTGCGCGCATCGCCCGCGAGATGCACGACGTCGTCGCGCACAGCCTCTCCGTCATGGTGGTGCAGGCCGACGGCGCCCTCTACGCGTCACGCCGCCGGCCGGAACAGGCGGTCGAGACCCTCCGCACGATCTCGTCGACGGGTCGGTCCTCGCTCGCCGAGATGCGCAAGCTACTGGGTCTGCTGCGTGACGACGCCGCTGCCGACGCGACGCTCGCACCGGTGCCCGGTGCGGCCGACCTGCTCGACCTCGTCGAGCAGCTGCGCGCCAGCGGGCTGGCGATCACGCTCGACGTCACGGGCGACCTGCAGCGCATCGACGCCGCGACGGGCCTGACGACCTACCGGATCGTGCAGGCGGCGCTCACCAACACGCTCAGGCACGGCGGGCCCGACGTCAGCGCCTCGGTCGACGTGCGCCTGACGACCGATGCCGTCCGCATCCGTGTCGACGACGACGGACGCGGGTCGACCGTCGCTGACGACGGAGCCGGGCACGGCATCGTCGGCATGCGTGAGCGGATCGCCGTCCATGCGGGCCACGTCGAGGCCGGACCACGGCCCGGCGGCGGGTTCCGCGTGACGGCCGTCGTCCCGATGGAGGTCGCGTGAAGGTCTTCCTGGTCGACGACCAGCAGCTCGTCCGTGCCGGCTTCCGCATGCTGATCGAGTCGCAGGACGACATGGAGGTCGTCGGTGAGGCCGGTGACGGAGCCGAGGCGACCGAGCGGCTCGCCGTCACGTCCGCCGACATCGTGCTGATGGATGTGCGCATGCCCCGCATGGACGGCGTCGAGGCCACCCGTGTGCTCGCCGAGCGGGGCGATCGTCCGCGCGTCGTCGTCCTGACGACGTTCGACCTCGACGAGTACGTCTACAGTGCCCTGCACGCCGGTGCCTCGGCCTTCCTTCTCAAGGACGCACCCCCGGAGGTGCTGCTCGCCGCGGTGCGTGACGTCCATGCCGGCGACGCCGTGGTGGCCCCCAGCGCGACCCGTCGCATGCTCGAGCGGTTCCTCAGCGAGCCAGCAGCGCCCGAGCCCGACAGCGACCACCGCCTCGCCGACCTGACCGCGCGCGAGCGCGAGGTGCTCGAGCTCATCGCACGGGGCCGGTCGAACCGAGAGATCTCCGCCGAGCTGTTCCTCGCCGAGGCGACGGTCAAGACGCACGTCGGGCGCATCCTCGCCAAGACGGGGTCCCGCGACCGCGTCCACCTGGTCGTGCTGGGCTACGACACCGGGCTGGTCTCCCCCACGGGCTGAGCAGCCGGTGGGCGAGTACGACCGCGGTATGACGTCGGCCGCTGCGGATGGTCCCGCGGACTGACGATCCGGCGCCCGATCCTTCCTAGCGTGGTGGACGCACACGTCGTCCACCCCAGGAGCATGCATGAGCACGTCGCCCGTCCTCGCCCATCCCACCACCTCGCCCGGCATCGCTGCCGTGACCAGGGGCCTCACCAAGGTCTACGGGTCCGGCGAGGCTCAGGTCCACGCGCTCGCCGGCATCGACCTCACGATCCAGAGCGGGCAGTTCACCGCGATCATGGGCCCGTCAGGCTCCGGCAAGTCGACCCTGATGCACTGCCTCGCCGGTCTCGACCAGGCCACGTCGGGCGAGGTCGTGGTGGGCGACCAACGACTGGCGGCGATGTCGGACAACGAGCTCACGCGGTTTCGCCGCCACCACGTCGGCTTCGTCTTCCAGTCGTTCAACCTGCTGCCGATGCTGACCGCCCAGCAGAACATTCTGCTGCCGCTCGACCTGGCCGGCGTCGACCCCGACTGGACGTGGTTCGACGAGCTGATCGGCGTGCTCGGGCTGGCCGATCGGCTCACGCACCGACCCACGCAGCTGTCCGGCGGTCAGCAGCAGCGCGTCGCGGTCGCCCGGGCGCTCATGAGTCGTCCGCGCATCGTGTTCGCCGACGAGCCCACCGGCAACCTCGACAGCCGCACCAGCGCGGAGGTGCTGGAGTTCCTGCGCCGCTCCGTCCGCGAGCTGGGCCAGACCGTCGTGATGATCACCCACGAGCCCTCCGCCGCTGCCTATGCCGACCGGGTCGTGCTGGTCGCCGACGGCCGAGTCGCCGGGCAGCTCGACTCCCCCACCCAGGACGACGTGCTCGACGCCCTGCGCACGATGGGCGGCTGACCCGTGCGCACCGTCATCCTCGCCTCGATGCGCACCTACGCACGTCGGTACGTCGCAGCGCTCGTCGCGGTCGTCATCGCGACGGCCTTCGTCGTGGCCATCAACGCGCTCAGCTCGGCAGCACGGGCCGGCTCGGCCGAGGCCGTCGACCAGCAGTACGGCGCGGCCGACCTGGTCGTCCCCGGCACCGGCGACGTCGCCGACCTCGGCCAGAGGGCCGCCCGAGTGTCGGCCATGCCCGGCGTACGCGCCGTCGCCGTCAACTGGAGCGCCTACGGCAGCGCCACCCTGCCGGACGGTCCACGGGACATCTCTCTCGGGAGCGTGGCCACCTCGTCGGCCCTGCGCTGGCAGCACGCCGCGACCGGCCGTCTTCCCCGGGCCGACGACGAGGTCGCCATCTCGTCGTCGGCCGCGACCAAGCACGACATCGCGACCGGGTCCTCGATCATCCTGGACGTCCCTGGCGGCGATCGCCGCCTGACCGTCACGGGGACGGTCGACAACCCCGACGCCCGCCTGTCGGCCACCGCCTACCTGCCGGAGACGGCGTTCGCCGGGCTCGGCGACGTCGTCTCGCCCGTGGACGCCGTCGTGGCGACCGATCGCGACGCGTCCGCCGTGGCCGAGATGGTCGACCGCGAGCTCGGTGCCGACACCGTCGTGGCCGGAGACACGTACCGCGAGAACCTGCGCCTCGAGGCGACGCGCGGCGTCGACGTCTTCCAGAAGCTGATCTACGTCTTCGCGGGCATCTCGCTGTTCGTGGGCGCCTTGGTCATCGCGAACACGTTCACGATCCTGCTGGCACAGCGGGCACGCGACCTCGCGCTGTTGCGGTGCGTCGGCGCCATCCGCTCGCAGGTCGCCCGCTCGGTCGTCCTGGAGGGCGTCGTGCTGGGCGCGGTCGGCTCCGTCGCGGGTGTGCTGCTGGGCCTCGGCATCGCGGCGGCCGGCGTGGCGCTGCTCGGACACCTCTCGCCGGAGACGCCGATGGGCCGACCGGCGCTGACGCTGCTCGCCGTGGCGGTGCCCGTCGCCCTCGGAGTGGCCGTGACGGCGGCCGGCGCGTATCTGCCTGCCCAGAGAGCAGGTGCCCAGTCGCCGCTCAGCGCCCTGCAGCCCCAGGACGTCGTCGAGATCCGATCACGCTCCGGTGCGGTGCGACTCATGAGCGCAGGCACGCTGGTCGTGGTCGGCGCGGCCGGTCTCGTCGCCGGGCTCGCCGGCAACCTGCTCGTCGGCATGGTCGGCGGCATGCTGTCGTTCGTGGGACTCATGCTGCTGACGCCCGTGATCGTGCCTGCGGCCATCCGCCTCACCGGGCCCGTCGTGCGTCGCCTGGGCCTGGCCGGCCGGCTGGCTCACGCGAACTCGCTGCGCAACCCGCGCCGCACCGCAGCGACGTCGACGGCCCTGCTGATCGGCGTCACGCTCATCACGGCCGTCGTCGTGGGGTCGGCGTCGATCTCGCACAAGGTCAACAGCTCGCTCGACGAGTACAACCCCGTCGACCTGATGGTCACCTCGACCGCGGCCCCCGTCCCGGCGCGTGTCGCCGACGAGATCCAGCGCATCGACGGAGTGGACGGGGTGGCGACGCTGCAAGGCGGGTCGGCGCGCGTCGGCGGGCAGGACCTCGAGGTGCTGGGCGTCGACCACCGAGCCCTCGGACTGATCCACGGGACGTCCGACGTCGGTCGCCTCGGCCTCGACGAGATCGTCCTGCCGTCCACGGCGAACGACGTGACGCTGTCGACGTCCGGCGAGACCGTCGACGTCTCGCTCGGCGGCCAGACCCGCGAGATGAGGGTGCTGCACGGCACCGGCCTCGGCGAACGTCCGTTGGTGAGCCTGAAGACGCTCGAGTCGATGGGTGCGACCGGCGGCGGCATCCAGGCCGTCTGGGTGCGCGCCTCACCGTCGGCCGATGCGGCGGACGTGGTGGGCGACGTCACGGCCGTCGCCAAGACCGCCGACCTCGACGTGTCGGGAGGGCTGCCCGACCGGGCCGACATCCTCACGTCCCTGGACGTCGTCATGGCCGTCACGATCGGCCTGCTCGCGGTCGCCGTCCTCATCGCGCTGGTCGGCGTCGGCAACACGCTGAGCCTGTCGGTGCTCGAGCGGGTCCGGGAGAGCTCGCTGCTGCGGTCACTGGGCCTCGGACGCTCTGGCCTGCGCGCCATGCTGGCGATCGAGGCGCTGCTCATGGCGGGCGTCGCGGCGGTGCTGGGCGTCGCGCTGGGCACGGCCTACGCGTGGTTCGGGGTACGGACCACGTCGGTGGGGGTCTTCCGCACCGGACCCGACCTGACGATGCCGTGGGGCCAGATCGCGATCATCCTGGCCGTGGCCGCGCTGGCCGGCCTGGCCGCCTGCGTTCTGCCTGCCCGGCGGGCCGCACGCATCGCCCCGGCGGCCGGGCTCGTCGCGGACTGAGACCCGCTTCTGGGGCTGGGCCATACGGTGGTGGCATGACCGACATCGAAGCCCAGTCCCAGAAGCTCCTCGACCTGCACGCCGCGCCCGAGCTGCTCAAGGTCGTCAACGTGTGGGATGCGATCAGCACCCGCGTCGTCTCCGAGGTCGAGGGCATCCACGCCATCGCCACGGCCAGCCACTCGATCGCCGCCGCCTACGGCTACGAGGACGGCGAGAACATCCCCGTCGAGCTGATGATCGAGGCCGTCGGCACCGTCGTGTCGGCCACCGACCTGCCGGTGACCGCCGATCTCGAGGCCGGCTACGGCAACCCGGGCGACACGGCGCGCCGAGCCATCCAGGTGGGCGTCGTCGGCGCCAACCTGGAGGACCAGATGAAGCCGCTCGCCGAGTCCGTCGCAGCGGTCGAGGCGGTGATGGCGGCGGGTCACGCCGAGGGCATCGACTTCGTGCTCAACGCCCGCACCGACGCCTTCGTCAAGGCCGGCGACCGTCCGCATGCCGACGTCCTCGCCGATGCCATCGAGCGCGGCTCGGCCTACCTCGCCGCGGGTGCACCCGTCGTGTTCGTGCCCGGCCGGCTGACCGAGGACGACGTCCGCGCGTTCGTCGACGCCTGGGGCCCGCAGAAGCTCACCGTCATCGGCGTGCCCGGCTCGCTGTCGCTGGCCCGGCTCGAAGAGCTCGGGGTGGCCCGCGTGTCGTACGGACCCACGAGCCAGTCGGTCGCGCTCATGGCACTCCAGGACCTCACGGCCGACATCGTCGCCGGCGGCGGTCTGCCCGAGGACTTCCGCAGCCTCAACTGACCGCCACCGCGCTGGGCCTGACGTTTTCGCGAACACGCCGTCAGCGTGTCTGCACAAACGTCAGGGCCAGCGTCAGGGGAGGTCGTTGGCCTCGCGGATCTCATCGACGATGCGGTCCATGATCGTGGTCATGCCGAAGTCCTTGGGCGTGAACACCGCGGCGACGCCGGCGGCCTCCATGCGTCGGGCGTCCGACTCGGGGATGATCCCTCCGACGATCAGCGGGACGTCGCCGATGCCGGCCTCGTCCATCGCCTTCTGCACGTCCGGCACCAGCTCCATGTGCGAGCCCGACAGGATCGACAGGCCCACCGCGTGGACGTCCTCGGCCACCGCCGCAGCCACGATCTGGGCCGGCGTGAGGCGGATGCCCTGGTAGACGACCTCGAAGCCGGCGTCGCGCGCGCGGACGGCGATCTGCTCGGCGCCGTTGGAGTGCCCGTCGAGGCCAGGCTTGCCGACCAGGAAGCGCAGCCTCGTGCCGAGCTCCTCACCCGTCTGGCGCACCCGCTCGCGCACCGCCGTCAGCTCGGCGCCGGCCTCGGCGACGCTCACGACGCCGCTGACACCCGTGGGTGCGCGGTACTCGCCGAACACCTCGCGCAGGGCGCCGGCCCACTCACCGACCGTCGCGCCGGCCCGCACGGCCTCGAGCGTCGCCTGCATCAGGTTGGTGTCGGTCTTGGCCTCGCGCTGCAGCCGCTGCAGCGACTCGTCGACAGCCGCTTGGTCGCGCTGCTCGCGCCAGGCGCGCACGTCCGCGACCGCGTTGCGCTCGGCCTCCGGGTCGGCGGTCATGATCGCGCCATCGAGGTCGGCGGTCAGCGGCGACGGCTCGGTCTCGACGTACGAGTTGACCCCGACGACCTTCATCTCGCCGCTCTCGATGCGGGCACGGCGTTCGCTGTGCGAGCCGACCAGCGCCTGCTTCATGTAGCCCGACTCGACGGCCGCGACCGCGCCGCCCATCGCCTGCACGCGGTCGATCTCGGCCTTCGCGCCCTCGATCAGCTCGCTGACCTTGGCCTCGATGACGACCGACCCCTCGAAGATGTCGTCGTACTCGAGCAGGTCGGACTCGAAGGCCAGCACCTGCTGCAGACGCAGCGACCACTGCTGGTCCCACGGACGCGGCAGCCCGAGCGCCTCGTTCCACGCCGGCAGCTGCACGGCGCGTGCTCGGGCGTCCTTGCTGAGCGTCACTCCGAGCATCTCGAGAACGATGCGCTGCACGTTGTTCTCGGGCTGCGCCTCGGTGAGGCCAAGCGAGTTGACCTGCACGCCGTAGCGCAGTCGCCTCATCTTCGGGTCCTGGACGCCGTACCGCTCGCGGGTGATCTCGTCCCACAGGCGGCCGAAGGCGCGCATCTTGCACATCTCCTCGACGAACCGCACGCCCGCGTTGACGAAGAACGAGATGCGTCCGACGACCTTCTCGAACTCCTCGGCAGGCACCTGGCCGGAGTCACGCACCGAGTCGAGCACCGCGATCGCGGTGGTCAGGGCGTAGGCCAGCTCTTGGGTGGGCGTCGCTCCCGCCTCCTGCAGGTGGTAGCTGCAGATGTTGAGCGGGTTCCACTTCGGGATGGTGCTGACGGTGTACGCGATCATGTCGGTCGTCAGGCGCAGCGACGGCGCCGGACCGAAGACGTACGTGCCGCGCGACAGGTACTCCTTGATGATGTCGTTCTGCGTGGTGCCCTGCAGCTGGGACGGGTCGACGCCCTGCTCCTCGGCAGCGACCTGGTACATCGCCAGCAGCCACATGGCGGTGGCGTTGATCGTCATCGACGTGTTCATCGTGTCGAGCGGGATGTCCTGGAACAGCCGCCGCATCGCGCCCAGGTGCGGGATGGGGACGCCGACCTTGCCGACCTCTCCCCTGCTGAGCTCGTGGTCGGGGTCGTAGCCCGTCTGCGTCGGGAGGTCGAAGGCGACCGACAGACCGGTCTGCCCCTTCGCGAGATTGCGACGGTACAGAGCATTCGACTCGGCGGCCGAGCTGTGTCCGGCGTACGTCCGCATCACCCAGGGCTTGTCAGGCATAGGCGTCAGGTTACCTGCCCGTAACCTGCTGGCGACAGACTGCGGCGTGGATCACATTCACCGGCCGCCTAGGATCGGCCCATGGTCAACCTCACGCGGATATACACCCGAACCGGCGACGACGGCACCACCAACCTCGGCGACCTGAGCAAGACCAGCAAGCTGGACCTGCGCCTGGCTGCCTACGCCGACGTCGACGAGGCCAATGCCCAGATCGGGCTCGCGATCGCTCTCGGCACGCTCGACGACGACGTCGTCACGGTGCTGACGCACGTGCAGAACGACCTGTTCGATGTCGGAGCCGATCTGTCGTGCCCCGTCGTCGAGAACCCGGAGTACCCGCCGCTGCGCGTCGAGCCGGACTACATCGACCGGCTGGAGGGCTGGTGCGACCAGTACAACGAACAGGTCCCCAAGCTTCGCTCGTTCATCCTGCGCGGCGGCACGCCGTCGGCCGCCGCGGTGCACGTCGCGTGCACCGTCGTGCGGCGCGCCGAGCGCTCGGCCTGGGCTGCTCTCGAGGAGCACGGCGAGACGATGAACGTGCTGACGGCCAAGTACCTCAACCGCCTCAGCGACCTGCTGTTCATCCTGGGCCGCTACGCCAACCGCGACAGAGGCGACGTCCTGTGGGTTCCGGGTGGTGAGCGCTGAGGGCGCTC
>JBEVGQ010000091.1:0-10327 GCA_040511655.1 Aeromicrobium sp.
CGCATCGACGGCGCCGGCGGGTAGATGTAGGTGTTGCGGACCATGAACTCCTTGAGGATGTCGTTCTGGATGGTCCCCGAGAGCTTCTCGGGCGGGACGCCCTGCTCCTCGGCCGCGACGATGTAGAGCGCCAGCACCGGCAGCACGGCACCGTTCATCGTCATCGAGACGCTCATCTCGTCGAGCGGGATGCCCTCGAACAGCTTGCGCGTGTCGTAGATCGAGTCGATCGCCACGCCGGCCATGCCGACGTCGCCCACGACGCGCGGGTTGTCGGAGTCGTAGCCTCGGTGCGTCGCGAGGTCGAAGGCGACCGACAGGCCCTTCTGACCGGCCGCGAGGTTGCGGCGGTAGAAGGCGTTGGACTCCTCGGCGGTCGAGAAGCCCGCGTACTGGCGGATCGTCCAGGGCTGCGTCGTGTACATCGCCGGGTACGGTCCGCGCAGGAACGGCGTGAGGCCGGGGTACGTGTCGAGCCCGTCGAGACCCTCGAGGTCGGCGGGTGTGTAGAGCCCCTCGACGTCGATGCCCTCGGGTGAGGCCCACGGCTCGGCACCGTCGGTCGCCCGGGCGTACGTCTCGGGATCGGGCTCGTACGGCTGCTCGGGGTCGAGCGGCAGGCCCTGGAAGCTGTTGGGGACGGTCATGACGTCACCTTCCTGGAAGAGCAACGGTACGAAGGCGGCGTCATGACAGCTGCCTCATGATTCGTTCGCTGCTGGTCGCTCATGCGAGCACCTCTCGGATCGAACGGAGGAAGGCCAGTGCGTCGACCCCCATCGCGATGGTCGTGTCGGCGCCGACCGCCGCCTTGCCCGCGAGGACGACGTGGGTGGCGCCCGCACCGCGCAGGGCCTCGACGAGGTCGGCCCCCCACGCCTCGTAGGCCTTGTCGTTGCCGACCAGGCACACCACGGCGGGACGGCCGGCGGCCTCGTAGGCCGTGATCACGTCGTCGACGCCCTCGGACGGGCCGCCCACGACGGTGTCGATGCCGCCGGCCGCCAGCAGGTTGGCGGCGAAGGTCGCCCGCGCCGTGAACGCCGCGATGGTGCCCATCGACGCCAGGAACACCGGGGCGGCGGCAGGCTCGTCGCGCAGCGCCTCGAACTCGCCCGCGTAGCGGTGCACCTCGAACGGACGGTCGTAGGGACGCCGTTCGGGCAGGGTCTCGTGCAGCTGCGGGAACTCCGAGACGCCCGTGACGGGACGGGTGCGGCGGGCCACGGCGAGCGCCCGGTCTGACACCGTCGCCTCGATGCGATCGCGGACGAGGTCGAGAGCGGCCTCGAGGCTGCCGGCCGCGTCGATCTCGCCGAACAGCGTCCAGGCCGCGCGCGCGAGGTCGTCGGTGAGCTTCTCGACGGCGTGCGAGCCGCCGGCGGGGTCGGTGACCGCGGCGACGTGCGCCTCGCTGATGAGCAGGCTGGAGGTGTTGCGGGCGATGCGCCGGCTGAACGGCTCGGGCAGGCCGAGCGGCTCGTCGAACGGCAGCACCGTGACGGCCGCCGCCCCGCCCACACCCGCGGCGAACGCGGCCACGGTGGTGCGGAGCATGTTCACGTACGGGTCGTAGCGCGACATCATCGGTCGCGACGTGACGGCGTGCTGCAGCTGCGCGGCGGCCGATGTCGTGACACCGCTCAGCTCGACGACGCGGTTCCAGAGCCGGCGGGCGGCACGGAGCTTGGCGATCGTCGGGAACTGCTCGTCGGTCGCGGCGTACCGGAAGTCGATCAGCCCGGCGGCCTCCTCCACCGTGAACCCGGCCTCGGCGAGCACGCGCAGGTACTGCGCGCCGGTCGCGAGCGAGTAGGCGAGCTCTTGGACGTCCGAGGCGCCGGCGTCGTGGGCGGCGGTTGCGTCGACCGTCAGGGCGCGGACGCCCAACGGCTGCGCCAGCCGGGCGATCTCGACCGTCGCGTCGAAGTCGACGACGCCCCGTCCGCGGAAGGCCGCTCCGATCGGGTCGGCGCCGAAGCTCGTGCCAGGTGCCGCGGTGACGCCCTTGTCGGCGATGACCGCGGCCAGCGCCCGTGCGGCCTCGAGCGGCTCGAAGGGCGCGTCGAGGGTGACCGCGGCGAGGTCGACGAACACCGGCTCGAGCACCGTGGCCAGCGCATCGATCGGCACCCCGCCGGTGCCGGCCGAGATCCACAGCGAGTTGACGCCGTTCTCGAGGTCGGTGACGACGTCGCGGGCGGTGCGCTCGGCATCGGGATCGGTGTACCAGGCACGGACGTCCCACCCGTCGAGCTCACGCGTGGCCGTGGCACCGCGCGTGAAGGGCGCCTGACCCGGCAGGCCGCCGTCGTCGAGTCCAGCGGCCAGCGCCGGCGTGCCCAGGGGCGTGATCGAGATGCCGTCGAGCGTCGTGGTCGCGAGCTCGGCCCAGACCTCGCTGTCGTCGGCGTCGTCGGCCAGGCGGCGCGACTTGCGCAGCACCGCGGCGGTGGCCTTCTCCCACTCGTCCTGCGAGTGCTCGAGGCCCTGCGAGAGGGGGACCTCGACCGTCACTGGGTTCCCCGAGCTCGTCGAGGGGTCGGATGCCATAGGGGGCATCGTACGAACACCCTGTGACCTCGGCCACCCAATGTGACGAATGTGACGATCGGGTTACGCGTCTGGCTCGAGCTCGACCAGGAATCCCGCCATGTCGAGCACCTGGACGTGCTCGGCCGGCGTCGCCGTGATCTCGCTGGCGGCCGTGCGACGACGTCCGGTCAGCATGACGATGCGCGAGACGGTGCCCGCGACCTGGTCGTCGCCGTCGTCGTCGACCGCGCTCGTGATCGCCACGTCGAGGTCGACCGGCAGCTGCGGCAGCAGGTCGTCGAAGTCCGTCGTCAGCACCGTCCACGCCACGACGTCACCGACGGCGAAGCCGCCCTCGGCCACGATGTCCTCGGCGCCGTCCACCCATGTCCACACGCCGTCAACCGTACGGGGCGGACGCCCTGAGATGATGGAGAGGTGAAGATCCCCGCCGAGCTCCTGCCCCACGACGGACGGTTCGGGTCCGGACCGTCCAAGGTCCGGCCCGAGGCGCTGGCCGCCCTGGCCGCCACGGGCGACTCGCTGCTGGGCACGTCGCACCGGCAGGCACCCGTCAAGAACCTCGTCGGGAGCCTGCGCCGCGGTCTGGCCGAGCTGTTCTCGCTGCCCGACGGCTACGAGGTCGTCCTCGGCGTCGGCGGGTCGCACGCCTTCTTCGACGCCGCGACGTTCGGGCTGGTCGAGCGCCGGTCGCAGCACCTCGTGCACGGCGAGTTCACCCGCAAGTTCGCCACCGCGGTGCAGCAGGCGCCCTTCCTGGCCGAGCCGGAGATCCTCGAGACCGACCCCTCCACGCATCCTCTGCCCCACGCCACGCCCGGCGTCGACGTCTACGCCTGGGCGCACAACGAGACGTCCACCGGTGTCATGACGCCCGTGGCACGGCCGTGGGACATCGATGAGGGTGCGCTGGTGCTGGTCGACGCCACGTCCGGCGCGGCCGGGCTGCCGGTCGACGTGTCCGAGACCGACGTGTACTACTTCGCGCCGCAGAAGGGCTTCGCCTCCGACGGCGGGCTCTGGATCGCGCTGATGTCGCCGGCGGCCATCGAGCGGGCACGGCGCATCAAGGCCGGGGGGCGTCACATCCCCGGTTTCCTCGACCTGCCGGTCGCGATCGACAACTCCCTCAAGGACCAGACGTACAACACGCCGGCTCTCGCGACCTTGTTCCTGATGCAGCAGCAGACGCAGTGGCTGCTCGACCAGGGCGGCCTCGACTGGGCGGTGGGCCGCACGGCCGACTCGTCGCGCCGCCTCTACGAGTGGGCCGAGGCCTCGTCGTACGCCTCGCCGTTCGTGACGGCGCCGGCCGAGCGCTCGCTCGTCGTCGGCACGATCGACCTCGTCGGCGTCGACCAGGCCGACGTCACCGCGGCACTGCGCGCGAACGGCGTCGTCGACGTCGACAGCTACCGCGGCCTGGGCCGCAACCAGCTGCGCGTCGCGATGTTCCCGGCGATCGAGCCCGACGACGTCACGCGTCTGACCCGGTCCATCGACTGGGTCGTCGACCACCTCTAGACCGGGGCGGTTGGGCGGAGCCTTCGTCCCCCAGGGAGGCCGCCTGCGCGAAGCGAGGGGGACTTCCGCAAGCCTTCACGCTGAGGTTCGCCTCGGGCTCCGCCCTCACGGTCGCTCCGCTCCCTGGCGAACGAGAACCTGCGTCCCCCAGGGAGGCCGCTTGCGGCTGACCGTGAGCGAAGCGAGGGGACCGACGTCAGCGATCGGGCTGTGGTTCGCCTCGGGCCCCGCCCTCACGGTCGCTCCGCTCGATCCTGATCGCTCACCACGCCTCGCAGGCCGGCGGCTTCGCCGCGAGACGCTCACGCTGCGCTGGCGCGACTCGATGCCAGTCGCTAGCGCTCCTGGATCTCGCCGCCCCGGTGCAGCTCGCGGTGGCCCTCGTAGATCTCGGCGTTGCGGTGCAGCGTGGCGACCTCGTCGTCCGACAGCTCGCGGCGCACCGTGGCGGGCACGCCCGCGACCAGCGAGCGCGGCGGCACGACCATGCCCTCGGTGACCAGCGCGCCGGCAGCGATCAGCGTCTCGTCGCCGATCACGGCACCGTTCATGACGGTCGCGCTCATGCCCACCAGCACGTGGTCGCCGATCGTGGCGCCGTGCACCACCGCGCCGTGCCCGACCGAGACGCCCTCGCCGAGCACGACCGGCTTGCCCCGGTCGACGTGGAAGACACAGTTGTCCTGCACGTTGGAGCGTGCGCCGATCGTGATGGGCTCGTTGTCGGCCCGCAGCACCGCGCCATACCAGACGCTTGCCCCCTCGCCGATGCGTACCGACCCGGCCAGCACCGCCGTCGGTGCGATCCAGGCCGTGTCGGCGACCTGCGGCGTCTTGTCTCCCAGTGCGATCAACATGAGCGCACGCTAACCGACGCGCGTCAGCTGATCCAGCGGGAGATCGGGTCGATCGCGAAGTAGATCACGAACAGGACCCCGATGACCCACATCAGCGG
This sequence comes from Aeromicrobium sp., assembly GCA_040511655.1. Classification (GTDB taxonomy): domain Bacteria; phylum Actinomycetota; class Actinomycetes; order Propionibacteriales; family Nocardioidaceae; genus Aeromicrobium. The sequence continues at coordinate 5,036 of JBEVGQ010000091.1, forward strand.
GTGGATGGCGGCGATCTTGCCCTTGACCACCTTGATGACGACGTACGCGATGAAGCCCGCGCCGATGCCCGCGGTGATCGAGTAGGTGAACGGCATCAGCGCGATCGTGAGGAACGCGGGGATCGCGATCTCGACGTCGTCCCAGTCGATGCCCTTGACCTGGCTCATCATCAAGAAGCCGACGAGCACGAGAGCCGGCACCGCTGCCTCGCTGGGGATGTGCTCGACCAGCGGCGCGAAGAACGTCGACAGCAGGAACAACAGGCCGGTGATGACCGACGCCAGACCCGTGCGCGCTCCGTCGCCGACGCCCGAGGCCGACTCGATGTACGACGTGTTGGACGAGACGCCCGCCGCACCGCCCGCCATCGCGGCGATCGAGTCGACGACGAGGATGCGCTGCGCACCTTCCGGCGAGCCGTCGGCGTCGTTGAGGTCGGCCTCGGCGCCGATCGCCGTCATGGTGCCCATGGTGTCGAAGAAGTCGGTGAGCAGCAGGGTGAACACCAGCAGCGCGGCCGTCACGACGCCCACGCGCTCGAACGAGCCGAACAGCGAGAACTCGCCCAGCAGCGAGAAGTCGGGCTTCTGCACGAGGCTGTCGGGCCACGACGGGACGTTGAGGTTCCAGCCCTTGGAGGTCGGGTCGCCGCCGCTGGCGGGAGTGTCGGTCAGGGCCTGCACGATGCCGGCCAGCGCCGTCGTGGCCACGATGCCGATCAGGATGGCGCCGGGGACGCCGCGTGCGTGCAGGGCGATCATGAGCAGCAGCCCCACGCTGAACACCAGCACGGGCCAGCCCGAGAGGCTGCCACCGATGCCGAGCCCGAGCGGAGGCGCGGCGTTGCCGGTCGTGCGCACGAAGCCGGCGTCGACGAAGCCGATGATCGTGATGAACAGACCGATGCCCACGGCGATGGCGGTCTTGAGCTGGCGCGGCACGGCGTCGAACACGGCCTTCCGGAAGCCCGTGAGCACCAGCAGCAGGATGATGATGCCTTCCAGGACGACCAGACCCATGGCATCGGCCCATGTCATCTGACTCGCGACCGAGAAGGCCACGAAGGCGTTGAGGCCCAGGCCGGTGGCCAGCGCGAGCGGGAAGTTGGCGACGACGCCCATCAGGATCGTCAGCAGGCCGGCGACCAGGGCGGTGCAGACCGCGATCGTCGCGAAGCCCGAGCCCGGTGTGGAGCCTCCACCGAGGAAGTTGCCGTCCTTGTCGGCGACGCCCGCGAGGATGACCGGGTTGAGCACGATGATGTAGGCCATCGTCAGGAACGTCACGACGCCGCCGCGCACCTCGCGGCCCACCGTCGACCCGCGCTCGGAGATCTTGAAGTACTGCTCGAGCGTGCTCGTCATGGCTCTCCTGTCATGGCCGGCCCGTTCGCCGTGAGACGGGTCCGAGGAGGCAGCATGCCAGATGCCCGTCTCGGCGGTGCAACCGTGTCGTGTCAGCGCCGTTTCGTGGTCATGGCGCCGCTGATGGCAGCCAGCAGGGCGACCACGACGAAGCCCCAGAACCACGTGGCGCCGGCGAAGCCGCCACCCTCGGGAGGAGTCGCAGCACGCACCTGCCCGGCCGAGGTCGTCGAGGGCGACGGGGGCGCGGTGCTGCCCGTCGCCTCGGGCTCGGAGTCGGGGGCGGGCTCGGCGAACGGGATGCGCGTCAGCGTCGATCCGGTGCCCTCGCTGCCCACGAGGAACGACCGGCCTCCGGGCTCCATCGCCAGCGTCTCGCCCTGCCGCGCAGGTGGCAGCGAGCCGGACGACAGGATCGTCCACGTCGACGGGTCGAGGGCGTACGACTCGGTGTAGTCGCGCGCGACCACGAACCGTCCGTCGGGCGTGAAGGACGCATCGGTGACGAGCCCGGGGACGGACCCGGTCATCGCCACCGCCTCGTTGGGACGTCCGGGCACCAGGGGGTCGGGCAGCGAGAAGGCGGTGCCACCGAACAGTCCCTTGCTGATCAGGATCTTGGCTCCCGACGTCGGACTGATCGCGAGCGCCTCGACGTCGAGCGGGCCGCCCGGATAGGTGACCGGGAAACGCTGGGCCGACACCCTCGTGGTGCCGTCGGCGATCTGGGGCAGCGAATACAGCGCGGCATCGGTGCGCACCGCACGGTTGTCACCGGTGTCGGCGACCCACAGCGTGCCGTCGGCGTCGATCGACAGCGCCTCGGTGTCGCGGAGGTCAGCGTCGACCGTCGCGGCGCCAAGGGTCTTGCCGGTCGACACCGAGATCGCGTAGACGACCGGGGCGCCGCCGGAGTCGTTGATCGTGTAGGCGCGGTCGGGGTCGTCTGGGCTCACGACCAGACCGCTCGACTCGTTGATCCGGCCGTCGGACAGCGTGCTGACGACCTGCGGCCCGGCCGTGGCACCGTCCGACCGGCCCGCCACCGAGCTGATCAGCACGATGACGAGCAGGGCGATGAGCAGGCCGGGGATCAGCAGCCGACGATGACGCGGATTCATTGCAGATCAGCATGACAGGAGACACGAGCCGCCACGATCCGGGCGGGTAGTCTGGCCGGGTGAGCGACGACGACTGGGTCATCCGTCAGGGCGACGGCCCCGAGACCATCGAGCGCAAGATGGGACATCGCGAGATCGCCCGCCTCGAGCGCGCGGCCCGGCGTCACGAGTTCGGCCGTCCCGACCTCACCGAGCTCGAGATCGGCCGCACGACCCACCGCGTCGCCGAGGTCGAGCCGATGGACGTCGACGGCGTCCGCACCATGACGGTCGGCACGATCGCGTGGGGCGTCGTCGCGATCGCGCTGCTGCCCTTCCTCGGCACGCTCGAGTCCGACGGCCGCACGTGGTGGCTGTGGACGGCCGTGGCCGGATTCGGCCTGGGGCTCATCGGCATCGAGTACTGCCGGCGTCGCCGCAACGCCCTGCGCATGCAGCCCGGCCGCCGCCGCAAGCTCGACTGACGCCTCGGGCTCGCAGTGCTCGCCCTCACGGTCGGCCGTGGCCGGCCTCCCTGGCGCGTGGTCCGGCCGCTTCGCGGCGACCGACGCCTCAGACCTCGGCGTCGGACGCCTTCTTGACCGTGGTGCGCAACGGCACCTCCTTGATCAGCAGGGCGGCCACGAGGCTCAGCACGGCGACCACCGCGGCGACCCCGAAGATCGTGCCGGTCGCGTCACCGTAGGCCGACCGGACGATCTCGGCGACCTGCGGCGGCAGGCTCTTGACGTCCAGCAGCGATCCGCCGCCACCACTGGACTGGACGCCGAGCGCCGCCAGCTTCGACGTGACGTCGTCCTTGACCTGCGCGGCGAGGATGGCTCCCAGCACCGAGACGCCGACCGCGCCGCCGAGGGAGCGGAAGAAGGCGACCGTGGCACTGGACGCACCGACCTGCGAGACGTCGACGGTGTTCTGCACCGCGAGCACGTAGTTCTGCAGCAGCATGCCCATGCCGACGCCGACGAAGGCGATGAAGACCATGGCGTGCCACTCGGGCGTGGTGTGGCTGATGGTCGACAGCAGACCCATGCCGATGATGAGGGAGACCGAGCCGATGACCAGGAACCGCTTCCAGCGGCCGAACCGGGTGATCAGCTGACCCGACACCAGCGTGCCGACCAGAGAGCCGACCATGAGCGGGATCGTCAGCAGTCCGGCCTGGGTGGGCGTGCGGCCCCCGGCGACCTGGAAGTACTGGCCGATGAAGACCGATCCGCCGAACATCGCGATGCCGACGGCGATGCTGCCGATGATCGCCAGGGCCGTCGTGCGCTCGCGGACGACCGAGATGGGCAGCAGCGGCTCGGGGTGGCGCAGCTCGACCCGCACGACCAGCAGGGCCGCGACGACGGTGCCGCCGAGGAAGGCGACGGTCTGCCACGACAGCCAGGCGAAGGAGTCGCCCGCGAAGGTGACCCACAGCAGCGGCAGGCTCGCCGCGATCGCGATCAGGACGGCGCCGGCGTAGTCGAAGTCGACCTTGCGGCGGATCGTCGCGATGTGCAGGTACTTCTGCAGCACGACGAGGCTGATGACCGCCAGGGGCACGCAGACGAAGAAGGTCCAGCGCCATCCGAGCCCCGGGGTGTCGACGATCAGGCCGCCCAGGAGCGGACCGCTGACCGTCGCGACGGCCATGGTGGCGCCCATGTAGCCGCTGTACCGACCGCGCTGCCTGGGCGGGATGATCGAGCCGATGATGGACTGCGCGTTGGCGGTGAGCCCGCCCATCGCGATGCCCTGGACGACGCGCATCGAGATCAGCTCGGGCAGGTTGCGCGAGAGGCCGGCCAGCATCGAGCCGATGACGAACAGGACGATCGAGATCTGCACGAGCGTCTTCTTGTTCATCAGGTCGGAGAGCTTGCCCCAGATGGGCGTCGAGACCGTCATGGCCAGCAGGGACGCCGTCACGACCCATGTGTACTGCGTCTGCGAGCCGTCGAGGTCGGCGATGATCGTCGGCAGGGCGTTCGACACGATCGTGCTGCTCAGGATCGCGGTGAACAGCGCTGCCAGCAGGCCGAACAGCACCTCCATGATCTCGCGGTGGCTCGGCTCGTCCCCTGCGGGCGCGGCGGCGGACGGGACGGCCGGGGCAGGGGCGACGCGTGTGGCGGACGACGATTTACCTAGTTGCATGCTGCAACCATACGTCGGGTAGGTGCATCGCGCAAACAAAACAGGACCCCCGTGAGCAGGCTCACGGGGGTTCGGTCAGGTCGCGGGCTAGAGGCCGTCGACCTCGTCGCGCGTGAGCGTGTCGAAGACCGGCTCGGGGAGCTTGCTGCTGCTGGCCGCCCGGCTGAGTCGAGCACCCGAGTGCGCGCCGCACCCGTGGTCGAACGAGACGACCCGACCGTCGTCGTTGGCCATGCCGTTGGCGCAGACGCCGAAACGCTCGGACAACGGGCCGGCCAGGCTCACCATGAAGCCGCACGAGTGGCAGACGCCGGACGCCTGCTGGGCGATCGGGGCGTCGGGCCCCTGCTCACCCTCCTGCCAGCGCTCGGCGGCCAGCTCGCGCCCCTCGAACGACAACACCCACTCGCGGCCGAGGCCGACCTCGCGGGCGAAGAACCGGTCGTCGGTCTGCTCCTCGCCGTCGCCGGCGGACCACGACGGGACGAGGCGCGCATCGTCCTCGTCGGGGGGCAGGACGTCGCCCGGGCTCAGGTCGCCGGGCCGGATGCGGTCGCGGTACGGCGTCCACACCGGCGCGACGATCGCGTCGTCGCCCGGCAGGAGCACGACGTCGTTGACCGTGACGTGGTCACTGTCGGGGGCTCGCGAGATGCTGACC
>JBEVGQ010000092.1:0-2690 GCA_040511655.1 Aeromicrobium sp.
TTCAACCTCGTCGGCTACGGCTGCACGACGTGCATCGGTAACTCCGGACCGCTGATCCCCGAGGTCAGCAAGGCCGTCAACGACGGCGACCTGGCCGTGACCGCCGTGCTGTCGGGCAACCGCAACTTCGAGGGGCGCATCAACCCCGACATCAAGATGAACTACCTCGCGTCCCCGCCGCTGGTCATCGCCTATGCGCTGGCCGGCTCGATGGCCGTCGACCTGTTCAACGACCCGCTGGGCCAGGACGAGGACGGCAACGACATCTTCATGGCCGACATCTGGCCGTCGCCGCAGGAGGTCGAGGACGTCATCGCCGCCTCGATCGACTCCGACACGTTCAGCCGCGAGTACGCCGACGTGTTCGCCGGCGATGAGCGCTGGCAGAACCTGTCAACGCCCGACGGCGACGTGTTCGAGTGGGACCCCGAGTCGACCTACGTCCGCAAGGCGCCGTACTTCGACGGCATGGACCGTGAGCCGTCGCCGGTCACCGAGGTGTCGGGTGCGCGCGTGCTGCTCAAGCTGGGCGACTCGGTCACGACCGACCACATCAGCCCCGCCGGTGCCATCAAGAAGGACAGCCCGGCCGGCACGTACCTGTCCGAGCACGGCATCGAGGCGCGCGACTTCAACTCGTACGGCTCGCGTCGCGGCAACCACGAGGTCATGATCCGCGGCACGTTCGCCAACATCCGTCTGCGCAACCAGATGGCACCTGGCACCGAGGGCGGCTTCACCCGCAACCTGATCGGCGACGGCGACGTCACGACGATCTTCGAAGCGTCCGAGGCCTACGCGAGCGCAGGTGTCCCGCTGGTCATCCTGACGGGCAAGGAGTACGGCTCGGGCTCGTCGCGCGACTGGGCGGCCAAGGGCACGGCGCTGCTCGGCGTCAAGGTCGTCATCGCCGAGTCGTACGAGCGCATCCACCGCTCGAACCTGATCGGCATGGGCGTCCTGCCGCTGCAGTACCCCGCGGGCCAGAACGCCGAGTCGCTGGGCCTGACGGGCGAGGAGACGTTCGACTTCACGGGCATCACCGAGCTCAACGAGGGCCGCACGCCCAAGACCGTCCACGTGACGGCCACGGCCGCCGACGGCAGCGTCACGGAGTTCGACGCGGTCGTGCGCATCGACACCCCGGGCGAGGCCAACTACTACCGCAACGGCGGCATCATGCCGTTCGTGCTGCGCAGCCTGCTCGACTGACATCCGGCGCGGCGCGAGCCCCGAGACCCCCCTGAGGGCCTCGGGGCTCGTCGCGTTGCACCACGCTGGTTGAGGTGCGAGGCCGCCTGCGGCCGAGCCGCGAAAACAGGGGTGCCATGGAGCTCACGTGGTTTCGAGGCTCGCTCGCACCTCAACCGGCGATGGGATCGCCGCGGTTGGCGGGCCTTTGGTCCCCAAAGCGAAGAATTGTTGAGCGACACGGCAATTTGTTGCCGGAGTCGCTGGACGTGACCCCAGTCACCCATTACGTTGTTCCAAACAACAAACGCGTTACGTGGGCGAAACATCCTCGGCCAGGACGCACAACTGGAGGAATTGGAGGCGGTCTGTGTGAAGCGGACACGCAATCTCGTGCTGGCCACGGTCATGGGTGCGACGCTCGCGCTCAGCGCGTGCGGTGGCAGCGACAGCGGTGGAGACAAGGGCGGCAACGGCGGCGGTGACAAGGTCGAGGGCAAGATCGGTGTCATCCTGCCCGACACGAAGTCGTCGGTCCGTTGGGAGAGCGCCGACAAGCCGGCTCTCGCCAAGGCATTCGACGCCGCCGGCGTCAAGTACGACATCCAGAACGCCGAGGGTGACGCCGACAAGATGCAGACCATCGCCGACGGCATGATCACCGACGGTGTGACCGTGCTCGCGATCGTCAACCTCGACTCCGACTCCGGCGCGGCCATCGAGGAGAAGGCCAAGAGCCAGGGCGTCAAGACCATCGACTACGACCGGCTCACGCTGGGCGGTTCGGCCGACGTCTACATCTCGTACGACAACAGCAAGGTCGGCGCCCTGCAGGGCGAGGGCCTGGAGAAGTGCCTCGGCGACAAGGACGCGAACATCGTGTACCTGAACGGCTCGCCGACGGACAACAACGCCACGCTGTTCTCGCAGGGCGCGCACAGCGTCCTCGACAAGAACGCCAAGTACACGAAGGTCGGCGAGCAGGCTGTCCCCGACTGGGACAACGAGCAGGCCGTCACGATCTTCGAGCAGCTGTACACCAAGGCTGACGGCAAGATCGACGGCGTCTACGCGGCCAACGACGGCCTCGCCGGCGCGGTCATCTCGATCCTCGACAAGAACGGTCAGGCCGGCAAGGTCCCCGTCACCGGTCAGGACGCCACGGTCGAGGGTCTGCAGAACATCCTCAAGGGTGACCAGTGCATGACGATCCAGAAGTCGGCCACGGGTCAGGCCAAGGCGCTCGCCGAGACCGCCATCGCGATGGTCAAGGGCGACAAGCCCGAGACCACCGGCACGGTCGAGGACGAGACGGGCAAGCGTGAGGTTCCGGCCATCCTGCTCGACCCCGTGTCGATCACGAAGGACAACGTCAAGGCTGTCATCGACAGCGGCGACATGAAGGCATCGGACCTGTGCACGGGCGACTTCGCCCAGCTGTGCACCGACGCCGGCATCAGCTGATCCATCGTGGCGCGGCTCCCCGGGACCTCCCGGGG
>JBEVGQ010000093.1:0-5213 GCA_040511655.1 Aeromicrobium sp.
GCGGGAGGGACCAGAGAATCGGGTTGTGTCTGACCCGGTGCGGACGAATCCCGATTCTTCCGTCCACGCGGGGACGGCTTGGTGTCGCCGGGCACGACGATCAGCGAGAAGTACGGCACCGACGTCGGGTCGACGTCGGCCACCGGCATCCAGCGCTGCTCGGGCATCGACGCCCGCTCGACGTAGAGCGCGCCGTCGAGGCGTCCGGCCTGGCGCAGGGCCGAGACCACGGCCGGGAACGTGCGTCCCAGCTTCATGATGATGGCGCCGTCGGTGTCGGCGAGCCGGCGCGCGAGCTCGGGCTCGGGCAGCGTCCCGGGCAGGATCGTCAGGACGTCGGTCAGCCGCACCAGCGGCGATGCGACGGCCGCGGTCGCGGCGGCGAAGGCCGGCACGCCCGGCACGACCTCGGTCTCGAAACGGTCGGCGAGCCGGTCGTGCATGTACATGTACGAGCCGTAGAACAACGGATCGCCCTCGGCCAGGATCACGACGTCGCGGCCCGCCTCGAGGTGGTCGCCCAGCCGCGTGGCGCACTCCTCGTAGAACTCGGCCATCGCACCGGCATAGCCGCCGGGATGATCCGTGGTGCCCGTGGTGACGGGGTACTGCAGCACCTCCTCGACGACATCGGTGGGGAACAGGCCGACGGCGATGCGGCGCGCGTTGGACTGCTTGCCGACGCCCTGGTGGTAGGCGATGACGTCGGCCGACTCGATCAGCCGCGCGGCCTTCAGCGTGATCAGCTCGGGGTCGCCGGGGCCGAGCCCGACGCCCCAGAGGCGTCCGGCGCTCACTCCTTCTCCTGCGCGAGGGCGTTGATCGCCGAGGCCGCTATCGCCGAGCCGCCGCGTCGTCCACGCACCGTCAGGAACGGGATGTCGAGGGTTGCGTCGACCTCGGTCAGCGCCGCGAGCGCGTCCTTGGACTCGGCGGCGCCGATGAAGCCGACCGGCGTGCCGATGATCGCGGCGGGCCGGGGAGCGCCGTCGAGCAGCATCTCGAGCAGGTGGAACAGCGCGGTCGGGGCGTTGCCGAACGCGACCACGGCGCCCTCCATGTGCTCCTCCCACAGTGAGACGGCGGCCGCCGAGCGAGTCGTGCTCCACGCCGCGGCCAGCCCCGGCACGCGCTCGTCGCGCAGGAAGCACATGACGTCGTTGTCCTTGGGCAGCCGGGCGCGGGTGACGCCGGACGCGACCATCGTGGCGTCGGTGATGATCGGGGCGCCCGACTGCAGGGCGCCGCGGGCGGCGGTCACGAGGTGGTCGTGGATCACGAGGTCGGAGGTCAGGTCGACCTGGCCGCACGCGTGCACCATGCGCACCGCGACCTTCTCGGCATCGGCCGGCAGGTGCGACAGATCGGCCTCGGCGCGGATCGTGGCGAAGGAGTCGACGTAGATGGCGCCGCCGTCGTCGACGTAGTCGAAGTGGCGCGAGGGTCGTGTGAGGGTCACTCGGTCTCCAGGTCGGGGATGATGATGCTGCGCCAGGGGGTCACGACGACCTCGTCGGCCCAGTGCAGGGCCATGGCGTCGACGAGGTCGCTGGTCAGCAGGCCGTCGGGGACGTCCAGGTGGATGGCCTCGGTGCCGTCGTCCTGCGCGATCATGCCGTGCGGCAGGGGGAGCGAGCGGACGTGGGTGCGTGCGTCGCGGGCGAACGGCGTCGCGACGAGCTCGGCACCGCGTCGTGGCAGCTCGTCGACGTGCCAGGCCGCGGTGTCGCCCGAGCCGGCCGCCGCGACGAACCTCAGGGCGAGGTCGACGAGGGCAGGAGCCGCGTCGTCGAGCGGCACGACCGGCCCCCACAGCGTGGTGCCGATGCGCAGCTGGACGTGCTCGGCGTCGACCGCGGTCGCCCCGAGGTCGAGGCTCCGGTGGCCGACGTCCCCGCGTCCGTCGTCGAGCACGAACAGGAACCGTCCGGCGAGGCGTGACAGCTCGGGCTCGGCGCACATCAGCCGGTCGAGCTCATGGGCGGTCGCGCGCAGGTCGGCCACGCCTCCCGCGCGGCCGCTCAGCGGCGACACCATGATGTTGCGCACCAGCTCGTGGCTGGGCGAGGGCAGGAAGCCGGACTCGCCGAGCGCCTCGACGAGCGCGGGCGGGACGCAGCCGTCGTCGTGCCGGATGCCGCGCAGCTGCAGGTTGGTGCGCTTGGTCAGCAGCACGGTGCCGTCGGCGTGCTGCTCGGCAATCTCGACCAGGCGCGACAGAGCAGCGGTCGTCACCGCGCCGCCCACGAGCCGCAGCCGGACGATCGCGCCGTCGTCGGCGATCCACGGGCGCAGCACCCCGGGGCAGCGGTCGACGTGGGTGCGCGAGGTCATTCGGTCATGATTTCACGCGGCGACGACAGGTGCGTCAGTCGCCTGTCGCCTCGTCGGGCGACGTCAGTCGTCCGCGGGCACGGGCGACACGGGCCTTGACCCGCTTGGCCTCGTGCTCCTCGGACGCCACGGCGGCACTGAGGTCCGCATCCTTGAGCAGCACGGGCAGCTCGACGTCGACCGGCGGGTAGGCCTCGACGGGCTCGCCGTGGGCCAGCACGACGTGGACGGGCTCGCCGGCGTGGATGAGGCGGACGACCGAGCCCTCGACGACGGTCGCAGCCTTGGCGAACGCCTTGCGGCGCTGCAGCTGGGTCTGCGCCTTCTTGGCCGCGACCTCGGCGGCGGGCCGCCCGGCCTTGTCCCAGGCGATCTTGGCCTGCGGGCCGTACTTGACCGCCTTCTTGGCGGCGGGACCGATCCAGCTCAACGGGACTCCTCAGGTCGTGGTGCCGCCATCGTCCCACCGGACGTCGACGTGCGGCCTACTTCGTGCGAGCGGCCTTCTTCGGCTTGGCGCCGGGGCGGACGACCAGCACCGGGCAGGTCGCGCTGTTGAGCACGCGGTGGGCGACCGATCCCATGAGGACGGCGGAGGCCCGCGAGCTCTGGCTCGCCACGACGATCAGGCCGGCGTCCTTGGCCTTGGCGGCCTTGACGATCTCAGAGGCCGGCGACCCGCTGCGGATCTGTTGCGTCACCTTGGGGCCCCAGCCGTCGAGCACCTCGACGACCTGGGCGGTGGCCGCCTGGGCGGCCGTGCGGAACGAGAGCTCCTCGATGTCCTTGTGCCCGCTGTCGCTCTCCGTGGCGAACGGCACGGCGGCGAGCGGGCTGACGACAGCCAGCACGCTGACCGAGGTGACCGACTCGGGGTCGGCGAACGAACGTAGGTATCGGGCGGCGTTGAGCGACTGCTTCGAGCCGTCCGTGGCGATGACGACGTGCATGGTGGTCCCCCTAGGGCCGAACGGTGAGTCGAACGATGGGTCGATCAGGTCGGGTCGTCCGCCCATGGTTGCGTCGACCACGGGTCACCGCAACCCCTGTCTCGTCAGCAGCAGCGGGCCATCGGGGCGTGCTCGACCTGGTCGGCGCGATGCCGCTCGAACTCCCTGCGGGTCGCCGGCGTGACGCCGTCGCGCTCGCACGCGGCCAGGTAGTCGTCCCAGCGGGACTCGCCGCTGAACGTCCGCAGGTACCACCGCAGGCCCCGCCAGCCCCGTGCGAGCGCGCTCATCGTCCGCTCCTCGCCGGCTGGCGGTCGCGGCGCTCGGCCTCCCACTCCGCGACGGCCCGCTTCTCGTCGGCGGTCGCGATGAAGTCGGCCGGTGCGACGATCTCGGACGGCGTGTGGGGGACCTCGGTGGTGGGCAGCGACCCAGCGCGGATGGCGCGCACCCAGATGACGACGGCGTTGGCGACCACGATGATCACGAGCACCGCGAACGCCGACTGCAGCACGCCGTTGGTGGTGGAGTTCGTGATGACCTGGCCCATCTGGTCCTGGTCGGTGGCCGGCGCCAGCAGCGTGCCGGCGTCGCGGGCCTCGCGGTAGCGCGACGCCTGCGCGAAGTAGCCGAGTGCAGGGTTGTCGGAGAAGATCTTCTGCCAGCTCGCGGTCATCGTGACGACGAGGTCCCACGCCAGCGGGATGCCGGGCACCCACGCGTACCGCAGCTTGCCGTGCTTGATCAGCAGCGTGACGCACAGGGTCAGGGCGATCGCGGCGAGCAGCTGGTTGGCGATGCCGAACAGCGGGAAGAGCTGGTTGATGCCGCCGAGCGGATCGGTCACGCCGATGTAGAGCATGTAGCCCCACGCGCCCACCGTGATCGCACTGGCCGACCAGGCGGCGGGGCGCCACGAGACGTCGCCGTAGCGCTTCCAGACGTTGCCGATCGTGTCCTGCAGCATGAAGCGCCCGACGCGGGTACCGGCGTCGACGGCGGTGAGGATGAACAAGGCCTCGAACATGATCGCGAAGTGGTACCAGAACGCCTGCAGGTTGCCGCCGAACGCCTCGTGGAAGACCTGCGAGAGGCCGAACGCGAGGGTCGGCGCGCCGCCGGTGCGCGAGACGAGGGTCTGCTCCTCGATCGCGGCGGCCGCGGCGCTCAGCTGGTCGGGCGTGATGGTGTAGCCGAGCGTGCCGACGAACTGGGCCGCGCCCTCGGCCGTCCCACCGGTCATGGCGGCCGGGGCGTTCATCGAGAAGTACAGCCCCTGGTCGATGACGACGGCGGCGATCAGGGCGCTGATCGCGACGAACGACTCCATCAGCATGCCGCCGTAGCCGATCATGCGGACGTGGCTCTCCTTGCTGATCATCTTGGGCGTCGTGCCCGAGGCGATCAGCGCGTGGAAGCCCGACAGGGCACCGCAGGCGATCGTGATGAACACGAACGGGAAGATCTTGCCCGCGAAGACCGGGCCGTTGCCCTCGGTCGCGAACGAGGAGACGGCATCGGCCTGCAGCACCGGAGCGGCCACCACGAGCCCGACGGCGAGCAGCACGATGACGCCGACCTTCATGAACGTCGAGAGGTAGTCGCGCGGGGTCAGCAGCATCCACACCGGCAGGATCGACGCGACGAATCCGTAGACGATCAGCGCGATGACGAGGTGCTCCTTCGAGATCGTCAGCGCCTCCTCGAGGCCGAGCTGCTCGACGTAGCCGCCGCCGATGATCGCCAGCAGCAGGGCGACGACACCGATCGCGGTGGTCTCGAGCACCCGTCCAGGCCGGATGTAGCGCAGGTAGAAGCCCATGAACAACGCGATCGGGATCGTCAGGCCGATCGAGAACACGCCCCACGCCGACTCGGCGAGCGCGTTGACCACGACCAGCGACAGCACCGCCAGGATGATGATCATGA
>JBEVGQ010000094.1:0-9748 GCA_040511655.1 Aeromicrobium sp.
GGCCTTGGGCGTCCGTAGACTTCGGGCGTGACTCTTCCCCTCAGCATCTCGCCCGCCGTGCAGTCCGCACTCGACGAGGGGCGGCCGGTCGTCGCGCTCGAGTCGACGATCATCTCGCACGGCCTGCCGCGCCCCGACAACCTGCACGCCGCCCGCCGCTTCGAGTCGATCCTGACCGACGCCGGCGTCGTCCCGGCGACGATCGCGGTGCTCGACGGCGTCCTCAAGGCCGGCCTGACCGATGACGAGCTGGTGCGCGTCGCAGGCGAGGACATCCCCAAGCTGAGCGTCCGCGACCTGCCCATCGCGATCGCCCGCGGCGGCAGCGGGGCGACGACCGTCGCGGCGACGTCGTACATCGCGAACCTCGCCGGCATCCGCGTCTTCGCCACCGGCGGTCTCGGCGGCGTGCACCGCGGTGCGTCCGAGACGTTCGACGAGTCGGCCGACCTGACGATCCTGTCGCAGGTGCCGATCACGGTCGTGTCGGCAGGCGTGAAGTCGATCCTCGACATCCCGGCGACGCTCGAGCGCCTCGAGACCCTGAGCGTCCCGGTGCTCGGCTACGGCACCGACCGGTTCCCGAGCTTCTGGCTGACCGACTCGGGCTTCGAGCTCGACTGGACGGTGCCGGACGCCGCCGCGGTCGCCGACGTCATGGCCGCCCGCGACGCCCTCGGTCAGCAGGCCGGCATCCTCGTCGCCAACCCGCTGCCCGTCGCCGAGCAGCTCGACCCCGCGGTGCACGACCGCGCCCTGACGGACGCGCTGCGGATGGCCGACGAGAAGGGGCTCTCCGGCAAGGAGGTCACGCCGTTCCTGCTGCTCACCATCGTCGAGCTGACCGGCGGCGAGAGCCTGGCGGTCAACCTCAAGATCGCCGAGAACAACATCCGGGTCGCGGGCGAGATCGCCCTCTCCTGGTCCGCGCGATGATCCTCGTCGTCGGCGACCTCGTCGACGACATCGGCGTGCGTCCGCTCGGGGCGGTCAACGCGGCCAGCGACACCGTCTCGGAGATCCGGATGACGGCAGGTGGGTCGGCCGCCAACGTCGCGGCGTGGCTCGGGCACCTGGGCGCCGACGTCAGGTTCGTCGGACGGTGTGGGGCCGACGCCGTCGAGCGTCATGCGTCCGCGCTGGCCGCGTACGGCGTCGACGCGCGCATCACGGGCGATCCCGACCTGCCGACGGCGACGATCGTGCTGACGCTCGACGCCGAGGCCGACCGCACGATGTACGTCGACCGGGCCGCCAACGCGACCATGACGTCCGAGCACGTCCCGACCGACGTCTGGGACGACGTCACCTGGCTGCACCTGACGGGGTACTCGTTCTTCGACGACGCGGTGCGTCCCCTGGCGCTCGAGCTCGTCGCCGAGGCGCGGCGGCGCGGGGCCGGCGTCAGCATCGACCCGAGCTCGCTCGGCTTCGTCGCGGCGGCCGGACGCGAGAGCGTCCTGAAGTGGCTGGCCGGCGCCGACCTCGTGTTCCCCAACGAGGACGAGCAGGGGTTCCTGCGGCTCGACGGTGACGGTGTCGTGGTCACGCGCGGCGCGGACGGCGCGACGTTCGCCGGTCGGACGGTCGCGGCGATCGAGGCGGACGTCGTCGACACGGTCGGTGCCGGCGACGCCTTCGCGGCCGGATTCCTCAGCCGGTGGGTCAGCACCCGCGACGCGGACGCATCGCTGCGGGCCGGCGCCGAGGCTGCGGCCGGATGCGTCTCGGTGCGCGGGGCCCGACCGGTCGTCTAGCCTCCGCGCCGCGAGTGGCGCAGTTCTGTTGGATTCAGCCTGCTCAGCCAACCATCCTGCGCCACTCGCGAGGACGGTCAGTCGAGCCAGTCGGCCAGGGCCTGGCCGAGCTCGGGAGTGCCGGACGCCCCGACGTGATCGCCCGGAACCTCGACGAAGGTCGCGCGCCGTAGTGTCGCGGCGAGCTCGCGGCCGGCCTCGGGCTCGTCGTCCGTGCCGCTGATGACGAGCGTCGGCGCCGCGATGGACGCCAGCTGCTCGCGGGAGGTGTCGACGGGGGTCTCGAGCACGTGGCGCAGGGCGACCGGATCGCCCTTGACCTTGCGCAGGAATCCCTCCATGAGCCAGTCGCGCGACCCCCACTCGTGGCTGCCGAGGTGGTCGAGCACGTGCCGGAACGAGGTGCCGCGCCCGGCCGCGTGCAGCAGCTGGTCGAAGCCGGCACCGCCCACGGCCGCACGCCTCGGTGAGGCCCCGCGCGCCATCATCCGGATGATCGTGCGCGCTCCGAGCGAGTACCCGCCGAGGTCGTAGTCGACGATCCCGAGGTGCGCGACGAGTGCGAGGGCGTCGTCGGTCAGCACGTCGGGCGGGTAGGCCGCCGGGTCGTGCGGCTTGGGGCTGTCGCCGTGGCCGCGCATGTCGGGCATGACCACGCGGCGCCCGCGCTCGACCAACCGCGCGGCATGGCCGCTGCGCAGCCACGCGACGGTGCCCGTGGTGAAGAAGCCGTGCAGCAGCAGCACCGGACGTCCCTCGCCGACCTCTCGGTAGGCCAGCTCCATCCCGCCGTGGCCGGTGAAGTGGCGCAGCTCGGCGTCGGTCACGGAGTCAGGTCGCTGGTGTGCGGGGGATCGGCCCCCGGACGCGAGCACGTGATGGCGGCGGCGCTGGCGGCGTACATCGCCAGGTCGGTCAGCTCCGTCGAGTCGAGCTCGCTCGCGGCGGGCCAGTCGTAGGTCGAGCACCAGGCCAGCATCGCGGCCATGAAGGAGTCGCCGGCTCCGATGGTGTCGACGACGCGGACGTCGGCGGGCGGGACCGTCGCGAAGGCGTCCGCCGTGGCGATCACGGCACCCTCGCCGCCGCGTGTGATGGCCACGATGCCGTGGTCGGCCGCGAGACGCCGGGCCAGATCTGCCGGCTCCTCGCCCGGGAACAGCGTCTCAGCGTCCTCGTCGCTCATCTTGATGACGGATGCGTGCGGCGCGATGGTCGCGAAGACCCGACGCCAGACCTCGGGGTCGGGCTCGACGGCCAGGCGCACGTTCGGGTCGTACGACACAGGCACCCCGAGCACGTCGGCGCTGAGCACCAGCTCGGCGACGAGCGCGGCACCGGGCTCGAGCGAGGTGCCCAGCGAGCCGACGTGGACGGCTTGCGCCTCGGACGGGTCGGGCAGCGCGTCGGGGTTCCAGGTGAGGTCGAAGACGTAGCTCGCGCTGCCGTCGTCGGCCAGGGTCGCCTGCGCCGTCGAGGTGCGCTCGGGGACGGGCTCGAGCTCGGTCAGCGTCACGCCCGAGTCGGCCAGGTGCCAGCGCAGCCCGTCGCCGAAGCGGTCGGGTCCGACCTGAGCGGCCAGCGTCGTCGGGACGTCGAGCCGTGCGAGGCCCACGGCGACGTTGAACGGGGAGCCGCCGGCGTGCGGCTCGGGATCGCGCCCGGGACGCTGCACGACGTCCACCAGCGCCTCGCCGATGACCAGAACTGTCATGCGGACTCCTTCCTGGAAGGGCAACGGTAGGTCGGAGGCCGCATGAGGCCCTCAAGATGACCTCGCTGGCGCTCGGTCACTGCTCTGCGCCCCCGATGGTCAGGGCGGCGCTCGGCGCGAGCGGCAGATCAGGCAGGGTCAGGGCGTTGAAGGCGTGGTACGCGTCGGGCTTGCCGCGCCAGGTGCGCGTCGAGCGGGCCATCGACGGGGCCAGCTCGTGGTGCCACGAGCCCGTGGCGTCGTCGACGAAGTGCTCGGCGATCTCCGACCACCACCGGCTCGCCAGCCCCGCGTAGAGGGCGGTGCCGGTGTAGGTGTGCAGAGCCTCGGCCGCCAGCACGGCCTCGGCGATGACCCAGTGGAACCGCTCGCGGACGACAGGCTCGCCGTGCCAGTCGGTCGTGTAGGCCAGGCCTGGCGTGTCGTCCTCTGCGGTGTCCTCGACGGCCTGGGCGAAGAGGGCCTCGGCGGCCTCGAGGATCCAGGGCCGCGGCTCGTCGAGGCTCGCAGCCAGCTGGAGCAGCAGCCGCGACCACTCGAAGGCGTGCCCGGGCGTCGCGCCGTACGGTCTGAACGGATCGGCCGGCGACTCCTCGTTGTACTCCGGCACAGGGGTCCAGTCGTGGTCGTAGTGCTCGGGGATGCGCCACCCGTGCGAGCGGGCGTGGATGCCGATGATCCGTTCGCAGATCGCCAGCGCCCGGTCGTGCCAGACGGGGTCACCGGTCACGTCGCCGGCGACCAGGTAGGCCTCGACGGTGTGCATGTTGCTGTTGGCCCCGCGGTAGGGGTCGACCTCCGACCAGTCGCGGTTGAACGACTCCACGCATCGTCCCGACTCGTGCTCCCAGAAGTGACGGTCGTGCACCTCGGTCGCCTCGTCGAGCAGCGCCTGCGCGCCGTCCACCTCGGCCACGACGGCGGTGGCCGCGGCGAGCAGGACGTGCGCGTGGCCGTAGCAGCGCTTGTCGGTGTCGTCGGTCTGGCCGTCGGTGTCGACCTCGTCGAACCAGCCGCCGTGCTCGTCGTCGTGGAAGAGCGTCCGCAGCGCGGCGACCCCGTGCTCGGCGAGCCGCTGGGCGTCACTCGCGCCGGCCAGGTGCGCGAGCGCGAACACGTACGTCATGCGGGCGTTGATCCACAGCTCGAGGTTCTTGTCGGGATCTGCCTCGCCGGCGTCGTCGAGCCACACGAAGCCGCCGCCGGGACGCTCCGACCGGCGGGCGAACTGCAGCAGGTCGGAGCGGGCGGCGTGTCGCCAGGAGGGGGAGCCGGGCGAGCCGTCGGAGGTCGTCATGGGTCCACCGTAGCCATGGTCAGGGCGCGCTGCCGTCGTCCGCTCGTGGACGGGATCGCACCACTCGCGAGACGGGACGCGCCTCGGGTGGGTCAGGCGCGGGCGCGCTGCAGCAGGCGCATCGCGTGGTAGACCACGACCGCGGCGATGGTGCCGAGGGCGATGCCGGTGAACGTCATGTCGCCGGCGCTCAGGGTCAGGTTGCCGATGCCGATCACGAGGGCGATCGCGACGGTGTACTGGTTGACCGGCTGCGTGAAGTCGACGTGGTTGTCCATCCAGATCTTGACGCCGATCAGCCCGATGAGGCCGTACAGCGCGACGGTCACGCCGCCGAGGACGCCTGCCGGGATCGTGTTGAGCAGCGCGCCGACCTTGGGCGAGAGGCTCAGGGCGATCGCCACGACGGCCGCCACCCAGTACGCCGCCGTCGAGAACACGCGCGTCGCGGTCATGACGCCGATGTTCTCGCCGTAGGTCGTGGTCGCCGAGCCGCCACCCAGGCCGGCGATCGTCGTCGCGAGGCCGTCGGCGAGCAGCGCCGGGCCCGTCTTCTCGTTGAGCGACGGGTCGTCGGTCAGGTGGGCGACGCTGCGCACATGGCCGACGTTCTCGGCCACCAGCACCAGCACGACGGGCAGGAACATCGGCACGACCGACCACGTCATGCTCGGGCTCGTGAAGTCGGGCAGGCCGAGCCAGTCGGCGTCGCCGACCTTGCCGAAGTCGAGCTGTCCGCCGATCGCCGCGGCGACGTAGCCGACCACGACGCCGATCAGGATCGACAGGCGCGCCACGAGGCCGCGGAAGGCGACCGCGACGACGACGATCGTGGCCAGCGTGATCGTCGCGATCCAGGGGCCCTTGGCGAAGTTGCCGGTCGCCGCACCCGACAGGTTCAGGCCGATCAGCGCCACGATCGCGCCCGTCACGACAGGCGGCATCAGCACCTCGATCCAGCCCGTCCCGGTGACGGTCACGAGGGCGCCGATCGCGGCCAGCAGGACGCCGGTCACGACCAGGCCGAACAGCGCGTCCGACATGCCGCCGGACGCCATGGACGCCTGGATCGGTGCGATGAACGCGAACGACGACCCGAGGTAGCTGGGCAGGCGGTTGCGGGTCAGCAGCAGGAACAGCATCGTGCCGACGCCGGAGAAGAACAGGGTCGTCGTGGGCGGGAAGCCCGTCAGCAGGGGGACGAGGAACGTCGCGCCGAACATCGCCACGACGTGCTGTCCGCCGAAGCCGATCGTGCGGGGCCACGACAGCCGCTCGCCCGGCCGGACGATGTCTCCCTCGGCGATGCTCTTGCCGTCGCCGTGCAGTGTCCAGCTCACGCTGTCGTCCTCTCGTCGGGCCCTGTGCCGGTGACATCGTAGGGGTGCGAGGTGCGAGGTGACCCTGCCGCATGGACAATCTGCAGGTGGCCGGATGGTGGAAGGACTCTCTGCTCCTGACCGAACCACGTCGTCGTCGACGAGTCGCTCGCCTGGTCCGTCGCCTGGAGCGCCTCGAGTCGCACCCCGTGCGACCCAGCCGGCGCCGCGGCGACCGGGTGCACCGTCGCGCGACCGTCGCCGTGGCCGTTCTGGTCATGCTGCTCGGTGGTGCGTCGGTCGCCTTGAGGCTCGACGACTCGAGCGGCGACAGCGCCTTCCCCGGACGCCCTGACGACGCCAGCTCCGCTCCGCTCGGCGTGCCCGACGCCGCGGGCAAGGCCAGCAAGGCCTACAGGTTCATCGCGAGGCAGGACGGCGGGTCCGATCCCGTCACCTACGATCCGTGCGCCCCCATCCACCTCGTGGTCGACGCGCGCACGATCGTCGACCGCGGCATGAAGCTGCTCGACCAGGCGCTCGACGAGGTCAGCGAGGCGTCGGGTCTGCAGTTCGTCGTCGACGGGCTGACGGAGGACCCGGCTCCCGACGACGGCACCGTGATGGGGCCTGACCGGCAGTGGCTGCCGGTCACCGTGTCGTGGAGCGACCCCAAGACGTCGCCCAAGCTGAAGGGGAGCGTGGCCGGGTACGCGGGCAGCTCGTCGATCGAGCGGGACGGGCACCGGTGGTTCGTGACCGGCACCGTGGTGCTCGACGGCCCTCAGCTGGAGCGGATCCTCGACGGCCGCGCGGGACGGGCCGGCGTCCGGTCGGTCATGATGCACGAGCTGGCGCACCTCGTCGGACTCGACCACGTCGACGCGCCGGGCCAGCTGATGCGTCCGAGCGGGGACGAGTCGATCACGACGTGGGGCGCCGGCGACCGCAACGGATTGGCTGCAGTGGGCAGCGGCCGCTGCATCCCCTACTGACCGAGCATCCCGTCGAGGTAGAACCACTGGCCCGCTTCGCGCGCGAACCGGCTCGTCTCGCGCTGGCTGCCGGAGCTGTTCGACGTCCGGTAGAACGCCTCGAACTCCACGACGCCGCTGGAGTCGAAGGGGCTGCCGGCGCGGGTGGCCAGGATGTCGAGGCGGTACCACCGCCGGTCGTCGTCCAGCTCGAGCGACGACGGACGGGTGCTGTGGTGCCAGGTGGCCAGCAGGTAGCCGGCGTCGCGCACGGCGAAGGCGCTGAAGCGCGAGCGCATGAGCTGCTCGGCGGTCTGGGCCGTGGCCACGCCGGCGTGGAGGCGCCCGCAGCAGTCGTCGTAGGTGAGGCCGCTCAGGCAGGGGCAGCGGGTCGGTGACATTTCTTCATTCTCCTCCGTGACCCACCCCGGGGGAGCGTCGTTGATCCTTTCGAACCGGGCACACTCCCTCCCGTCCGGTTGCGACGCTGGTCGATCCGATCAGCACAAAGTCCGGCCCGTGGCTCCCTCCCGGTCGGACTTTTCGCATGTCAGGGGCAGCTTGAACGACGACGGGGAGCTCGGCAGTCATCAGGTGACTGCGAAGCTCCCCGTCGTGGGCGTCGTTCGGCTACTTCGTGGTGTCGTCGTCCTCGACGTCGTCGAAGGCCAGCTGTGTGGCCGTCGCGCTCAGGTCGGGGCCGCTGGGGTTGGCGTCGGTGAGCTCGGCGACGTCCTCGTCGACCGGGTCGGCGGTTGACGTCGCGTCATCGACCGGCGTGATGCCCTCGGCGACGGTCTCGGCCTCTTCCTCGCGGGCCTCCTCCTCGACGGGCTCGGTCTCGTCGGGGACGGCCGTGACCTCCTCGGCGGGCGCCTCGTCGGGTTCGGCCTTGGGCTCCGGCTCCGGCTCCGGGGCGGACGCGACGGGCTCGTCGGGCGTCAGGTCGGTGTTGACGGGTCCGACGTTGGCCCAGGCGGCATCCTCCTTCTCGGAGGCCTCGCGGTCGTCCGGCTCGTCGGCGACGTCGGTGGCAGCCGCCTTCGGCTCGGCCGGCTCCGGCTCGGCCGGCTCGGCCCTGTCGGATGCCGGTGCAGTGGCACCCGACTCGTCGGAGTCCGGCGCGTCGGCGGCCTCGGGAGCCTCGGCGCGCGCATCGGCGTTGCGGGGCTCGACGGGAGCCGCGGACTCGTCGGCGTGACCGCCGCCGTTCTCGTCGACCTTGACCCCGTGCTCGGCGGCGATGGCCTGGTCGGCCTCGTCGCTCTTCGTCGACGGCTCGTCGAGCTCGTCGACGTCGCCGGTCTTCTTGTCCTCGGGGTCGCCGTCGGTGTGGGCCTTGGCGGCAGCGCCCACGTCCTCGGTCTCGGTGACCGAGTCGGGATCGGCCGCATCGGAGGCGTCCGGCTCGGCATCGGTCGCAGGGTCCGTTGCGGCAGCAGCAGTGGCGGCCTCGGCCTCGGCGACGACGTCGGCGTCATCGGCCTGCGTGGGCTCGGGGGCACGCTTGACGCCGGCGAGCAGCATCTGCGCGACGTCGAGCACCTCGACCTCCTCGCGAGCCGCACCCTCGGACTGCTTGAGCGTGAGGCCGTCCGACAGCATCACGCGGCAGAAGGGGCAGCCGACGGCGATCTGGTCGGCGCCGGTGGCGATGGCCTCTTCCGTGCGGTTGACGTTGATGCGCGAGCCGATGGTCTCCTCCATCCACATGCGGGCGCCGCCGGCGCCGCAGCAGAACGACTTCTCGGAGTTGCGCGGCATCTCGGTGAACTCGGCGCCGGGGATGATGCTGAGCAGCTCGCGCGGCGGCTCGTAGACCTTGTTGTGACGACCCAGGAAGCACGGGTCGTGGTACGTGATCTTCTTCTTCTCCTCGTTCGCGACGGGCGGACGAGGAGTCAGCTTGCCCTCTCGGACGAGGCGGTTGAGCAGCTGGGTGTGGTGCACGACCTCGAGCTCGACGCCGAACTCGGCGTACTCGTTCTTGAGCGAGTTGAAGCAGTGGGCGCAGGTCGAGACGACCTTCTTGACCTTGGTCTCCTTGAACACCTCGGCGTTCTGCATCGCGAGCTGCTGGAAGACGATCTCGTTGCCGGCGCGGCGAGCGGGGTCGCCTGTGCACGTCTCGCCGTCGCCTAGCACGGCGAAGGTCACGCCGGCCATGTCGAGCAGCTCAGCGACGGCCTGCGTCGTCTTCTTGGCGCGGTCCTCGAAGGCGCCGGCGCAGCCGACCCAGAACAGCCACTCGACCTCGTCGAGGTCCTCGACGTCGACGCCGACCTGCTTGACCTCGAAGTCGAGCCCCTTGGCCCAGTCCATGCGGGCCGACGGGTTCATGCCCCACGGGTTCCCCTTGCGCTCGAGGCCCTTGAAGATGTTGTTGAGCTCGGCGGGGAAGTTGGACTCGACGAGCACCTGGAAGCGGCGCATGTCGTCGATGTGGTCGACGTGCTCGATGTCGACGGGGCACTGCTGCACGCAGGCGCCGCAGTTGGTGCACGACCACAGCACGTCGGGGTCGATGACGCCGTACATCGACTCGTCGCCGATGAGCGGACGCTCGAGCTCCTGCTTCTGCTCGTCGGTCAGGTTGGCCTGCTCGTCCTCCGACAGCGTCAGGAGGGGAGCCTTGGCGTAGGCGTGCTCGCGCAGGCCCAGCACCAGCAGCTTGGGCGACAGCGGCT
>JBEVGQ010000095.1:0-15501 GCA_040511655.1 Aeromicrobium sp.
GGTGCCGCCGTAGATCTCGCCGCACTGGTAGACGAATCCCCTGCGCTTGCTGAGGCTGATGACGTGGTCGACGGTCGTTGCCATGAGGGGATGTTTCCAATCCGGCTGGGTGTCGGCGGGCCTGTGCGAGGCATCGTGATGCCCCGCGCCCGAGGTACGCCCCAGTCTATCGAGGCCACGCGGCGTCCCCGCCTCCGGTGGCCCTCGCGTCGATTTGACAATCGTTGTCAGGGCGAATGACAATCGTTGTCATGAAGAGGACCCTCGCCCTGCTGGCTGTCATCCCGCTCGTCTCGCTCGCCGCCTGTGGTGGCTCGTCCGACGACGGAGGTGCCGGCGGTGGCGGCGACAAGGTCTCGGTCGCTGCGTCGTTCTACCCCTTCGCGTACGCCGTGCAGCAGGTCGGCGGCGACCTCGTCGACGTCCAGAACCTGACCGCGCCCGGCGTCGAGCCGCACGACCTGGAGCTCAAGCCCAAGCAGGTCGGTGCCGTGCAGGACGCCGATCTCGTGGTCTACGAGAAGCACTTCCAGGCCGCCGTCGACGAGGCCGTCGACCAGGCCGACCGCTCGGACGACGACACGGTCGACGTCGCCGACGTCGTCACCCTCAAGCCCACCCAGCCGGGCGGCGAGGAGGAGCACGGCGACGAGGGCCACGGGGACGAGGGCCACGACCACGGCGACGAGGACCCGCACACCTGGCTCGACCCCGACAACATGATCGCGATCACGAAGGCCGTCGAGTCCAAGCTCGCAAAGATCGACCCCGATCACGCCGACCAGTACGCCGCCAACGCCACAGCGTTCGAAGGAGAGCTGAAGACCCTCGGCGACGACTTCGCCACCGGGCTGAAGACCTGCAAGACCCGCACCATCGTCACGAGCCACGCGGCGTTCCAGTACCTCGCGGCCCGCTACGGCCTGACGCAGGTGCCGATCGCCGGCATCGACCCGTCCAACGAGCCGTCGCCCGCCCAGCTGGCCGACATCACCAAGCTCGTGAAGGCCCAAGGCATCACCACGATCTTCACCGAAGAGCTCGTCAGCCCGGCGATCGCCGACACCATCGCCAAGGAGACGGGCGCGACGACCGCTACGCTCGACCCGATCGAGGGTCTCTCGGCCGACACCAAGAACGAGACCTATCTGACCCTGATGCGCAAGAACCTCGACACCTTGAAGAAGGCCAACGGCTGTTCATGACACCTCCCTTGCACGTCCGCGGCCTGACCGTGGCGCTCGACGGTCGACCTGTCCTGCGACAGGTCGACCTCGACGTGTCCGCCGGTGAGTTCGTGACCCTCCTCGGCGCGAACGGATCAGGCAAGTCGACGCTCGTGCGGGCCGCAGTCGGCCTCGTCCCCTTCTCGGCCGGGACGGTCGAGCTGTTCGGCACCCCGCTCGATCGCTTCCGCGACCGCCAGCGCCTGGGTTACGTCCCCCAGCGCTCGCGCGCCGTCGCCGGGGTGCCTGCCACGATGCACGAGGTCGTCATGAGCGGACGCCTCGCCCGCCGCCGGTTGGTCGGCTGGCGCTCGAAGGACGACCTCGCCGCGGTCGAGGCCGCGATCGCCCGCGTCGGCCTCTCCGACCGCACCCGCTCCGCCGTCAGCGAGATGTCGGGCGGCCAGCAGCAGCGTGCCCTGATCGCCCGCGCCCTGGCCGCCGGCGCCGAGCTGTTGATCATGGACGAGCCGACCGCCGGCGTCGACCACGACAACCAGGAGTCCCTCGCCGAGCTGCTGGCCGGTCTCGTCGCCGAGGGCACGTCGATCCTGCTCGTCGCCCACGAGCTCGGACCCCTTCGCCCGCTGATCCATCGTGCCGTCGTGCTCGAGAGCGGCACCGTGTCGTACGACGGCCCGGTCGACGCGGTCCGCGACCCCGAGCACGTCCACGTCCACCTCCACAGCGGTCAGCCCGAGAAGGCCGACGGCTTCAGGAGCAACCCGGTGGGCGGAGGTCAGGATGCTTGACGCGCTGCAGTACGAGTTCATGCGGTACGCGCTGGTCGCCGCGATCTTCACAGGCCTGGCGGCGCCGGCCATCGGCACCTTCCTGGTGCAGCGCCGCCTCGCCCTGCTGGGCGACGGCCTGGGCCACGTGGCCATCACCGGTGTGGCGCTCGGCCTGCTGCTGCACGCCACCCCGATCTACACCGCCGTCCTCGTGGCGACCCTGGGCGCGGTGCTGATCGAGCTGCTGCGCATGTACGGCCGCACCAGCGCCGACGTGGCCCTGGCGATGCTGTTCTACGGCGGCCTCGCCGGCGGCGTGCTGCTGACGAATCTCGCCGGTGAGAGCGCCACCTCGCTCAACGCCTACCTGTTCGGCGCGATCACCACCGTCAGCTCCGGCGACCTCGTGCTCGTCGGCATCCTCGGCGTCGTGGTCATCGTCCTGTCCCTCGGCCTGTCCCCCCAGCTCTTCGCGGTGTGCCAGGACGAGGAGCACGCCAAGGTCAGCGGGGTGCCGACGCGTTCCTACAGCATCCTGATCGCCGTGCTCGCCGCCGTGACGATCACGGTCGCGATGCAGACCGTCGGGCTGCTGCTGGTGTCGGCGCTCATGGTCGTGCCGGTCGCGGCCTCCCAGCAGCTCACCCGCAGCTTCCGCGCGACCCACCTGGTCGCCATGGCGATCGGCCTGTTCGCGGCGGTCGGTGGGCTGTTCACGAGCTACCAGACCGACACGCAACCGGGCCCCACCATCGTCATGATCGCGCTCATCGTCTTCGCCGTCGCGTCCGTGGCTGGTGCGGCGCGCAGGCGCACACGGTCCACGCGACACCGAGTAGATTCGGTCTGAGGAGGACGTCATGGTCGAAGCACCCCGCAACACCCGACAGCGCCGCGCTGTCGTCGCGATCCTGGAGGATCTCGACGGCTTCGCCAGCGCCCAGGAGATCCACGACATCCTCAAGAGGCGCGGCGAGTCCGTCGGCCTGTCGACGGTCTACCGCAGCCTGCAGGTACTGGCCGACGCGGCCGAGGTCGACGCGTTACGCAACGACGACGGCGAGGTGCTCTACCGCCAGTGCAGCGCGGGTCACCACCACCACCTGGTGTGCCGCTCGTGCGGACGCACCGTCGAGATCGAGGGGCCGTCGGTCGAGCGCTGGGCCGACAAGATCGCCGACGAGAACGGCTTCCGCGACGTCGCGCACACGCTCGAGATCTTCGGCACCTGCTCGTCCTGCGCCTGACCCTGCCCCTCGGGATCAGTCGGAGCGAGTGACGTGGGTGCAGAGGCAGATCTTGTTGCCCTGCGGGTCGGCGAGCACCCAGAAGCGCGGGGCCGCGGCGTCCGACACGAGCGTCCCGCCGGCCGCGACGGCCGCCGCGATGCGGTCGTGCACGACCTCGGGCGGCACCCGCAGGTCGAGGTGCCAGCGCTGGTGCGGCTCGTCGTGGGGTTCGCTCCGCTGGAACCAGATGGTGGGCGTGCGGTGCAGCGGGTCGACCACCTCGTCGTCGCCGCGCGCATCCGCCTGGAGCACCGCGGCCCAGAACGGCCTGATCTGCTCGACGTCCCACGTGTCGAGGGCGAGCTCGGGGCGCTGGACGAGCGTCGGATCGGCCACGACCCCAAGGTCGGCGGCGACGGTGCTGATGCGGCGCGCCAGGTCGACGTCTCGCAGCGTCTTGCCGCCGGCGTCGTGACTGGTCAGCACGACGGCGACGTGCTCGGCGCGCAGCTCGACCTCGGGGTGGTGCCCCGCGACCT
Source organism: Aeromicrobium sp. (assembly GCA_040511655.1). Classification (GTDB taxonomy): domain Bacteria; phylum Actinomycetota; class Actinomycetes; order Propionibacteriales; family Nocardioidaceae; genus Aeromicrobium. The sequence goes on from JBEVGQ010000095.1 coordinate 3,729, forward strand.
CGGCGAGCGCACCGACCGCGACGACCAGCCGCAGACCGGTGGCGAAGTCGCCCGTCACGAACCTCGCCTCGAGGGTGCCGTACATCGAGCGCCAGTCGTCGAGCCCCATCTGCGCGATGTCGTCGCCGGACAGCAGGTCGTCAGCCATGTCGCCAGCGTAGGGTGACGGGGTGACAGAAGCACCTGCCCGGACCACCTCGATCCGACGCGTGACCGGCGACCAGCTCACGGCTCAGGACGTCTACGACATCTGGCGCATCCGCGACGCGGTCTTCGCCGTCGAGCAGCGCTGCGACGAGGTCGACGTGGACGGTCGCGACCTGCTGCCCTCGACGACCCACCTGTGGTTCGCCGACGACGGCGGACCCACCAGCTACCTGAGGTCGTTCGTCGAGGACGACGTGCGCCACGTCGGACGGGTCTGCACGCGCCGCGACCAGCGCGGACGCGGCCTGTCGGCCCGCCTCGTCGCCGAGTGCACCCGTCTGTGGGGCACGTCCGCGATCGAGCTCAACGCGCAGGCCTACCTCGAGCAGTGGTACGGCCGGCACGGGTACGTCCGCTCGGGCGACAACTTCGTGGAGGCCGGCATCGACCACGTGCCGATGGTGCGGCCGGCCGAGCGCTAGCCGCTAGCTCGTCGACGTCACCGCGTTGACCGCCTCGGTCACGTCGCCCTCGACGGTGGTCGCGTAGTCGTCGATCGCGACCCGCGCGACCATGAACTCCTGCGCGTACGAGAACGAGTAGCTGCGCCCCGCATCGATGCTGTCGGCCAGCGCGCCCGCCCGGTCGATGACGTACTGCAGCGCGTCGCGGACGGTGGCGGCGAGCGGCTCCTGACCCTTCGGCACGCGCACGTCCGCGAAGTCGTCGCGCGCCTCGACGAAGGCCGGGACGAGCCGCGTCCGCACGGCCACGCTGTCGCCGATCGGGCCGAAGCCCACGTAGTCGGTCGCCCGCACCTCGAGCGCGTCGCGCGCCCCCGCGACGAACGTCAGCGCGATGTCGGCACGCCGCAGCTGACGGTCGAGCCGCCGGTAGGGAGCCAGGAACGTCCGAGCCGTCTCGGCCGCCGAGGCGTAGGCATCCGACCGCTCCGCCTGGTCGGGAGCCTCCCCGAGCACGGGCGGGTCGGCGACCGCCGACTCGAGCACCTGGCGCAGCTCGGCCGGTTCCTTCTCCCGTGCACGGGCGATCCGTCGGGCCACGTCGCCGCGGAACATGCCGACGTCCGACAAGAACGCCTCGGCCACCTCGTCCGCCCTCGCGAGCCGGGCGGTCTGACGGTGGTCCTGCACGACGATCGCAGCACCGACGGCTGCGGCGGTCAGCAGCGTCACGATGACGGGCAGGAACATCACGAGCCGCACGGGGCGGGAGGTCACCCTCCCACCCTGCCAGGGCTCAGCCGTCGATGCGCGGACGAACGTCGTGCAGGCGCAGCCCGTAGGTCACGGCGTCGACGAGCGCCTCCCACGAGGCCTCGATGATGTTGGCACCGACGCCGACCGTGACCCACACGGCCTTGCCGTCGGTCGTCTCGATCAGCACCCGGGTGACGGCGTCCGTGCCGTGACCTTGGTCGAGGATGCGCACACGGAAGTCGGTCAGGTGGAACCGGGCCACGTCCGGGTAGACCTGCTCGATGGCCTGCCGCAGGGCGTGGTCGAGTGCGTTGACCGGCCCGTTGCCCTCGCCGATCACGGCCAGGCGAACTCCCCCGGCGCGCAGCTTGACGGTGGCCTCGGCGAGCGCGGCCGCACCGCGCGACGACTCGGCCAGCACCCGCCACGACTCGACGTCGAAGAACGACGTGCGCGCGCCGTCGACCTCCTCGGCGAGCAGCAGCTCGAACGAGGCGTCGGCCGCCTCGAAGGTGTAGCCCGCCTGCTCCATCTGCTTGACCCGGTCGGTCACCCGCGCGAGCAGCTGGGGGTCGCTGGCCAGGTCGTAGCCGAGCTCCTTGCCCTTGAGCTCGATCGTGGCGCGCCCGGCCATCTCCGAGACGAGCAGCCGCATGTCGTTGCCCACCAGCGACGGGTCGATGTGCTGGTAGAGATCGGCGTCGACGCGGATGGCGCTGGCGTGGAGCCCGGCCTTGTGCGCGAACGCCGAGACGCCGGTGTAGGGCTGACGCGCGTGCGGCGGATAGTTGGTGATCTCGGAGATCGCGTGCGAGATGCGAGTGGCGTCCGCGAGCTGCCCCTCGGGCAGCAGCGACATGCCCAGCTTGAGCTCGAGGTTGGCGACGCACGTGACCAGGTCGGCGTTGCCCGTGCGCTCGCCGTAGCCGTTGATGCAGCCCTGCAGGTGGGTCACGCCGGCCTGCACCGCCGCCATCGAGTTGGCCACGGCGCAGCCCGTGTCGTTGTGGGCGTGGATGCCGAGGCGCGCGCCCGTGCTCATGACGTCCGCCACGATCTCGGCGACCCAGTGCGGGAGCATGCCGCCGTTGGTGTCGCAGAGCACGGCGACCTCGGCGCCCGCCTCGGCAGCGGTACGGACGACCTCGAGGGCGTAGTCGCGGTTGGCGCGGTAGCCGTCGAAGAAGTGCTCGAGGTCGACGAACACCCGCTGGCCTGCCTCGCGCAGGTGGGTCACGGAGTCGCGGACCATCGCCAGGTTCTCGTCGAGCGTCGTGCGCAGCGCCAGCTCGACGTGGCGGTCGTGACTCTTGGCCACCAGGGTCACCACCGACGCACCGGAGTCGCGCAGCGCCGCCAGCAGGGTGTCGTCCGCCGCGGCGACACCCGGACGCCGCGTCGCGCCGAACGCGGCGAGCGTCGCATGCCGCAGGTCGAGCTCCTTGGCGGCGAGCTGGAAGAACTCGGTGTCCTTCGGGTTCGACCCCGGCCACCCGCCCTCGATGTAGCCGACACCGAGGTCGTCGAGGTGACGCGCGATGTGCAGCTTGTCCTGCACCGACAGGTTCAGGCCCTCCTGCTGGGCTCCGTCGCGCATCGTCGTGTCGTAGACGTGGAAGTCGCTCACGTGCTGGTGGCCTGCATTCACTGCATCGTCCTTCGGTCCGGTCATCTCGTGGTCTCGGGCATAAAAAAACCTCCCACGGGATGGGAGGCAGCGCGTCGGGTGGAGTGTCAGCTCCCGGCGCGCCCGTCGATAATCATCGAGATGCTCTGCATGGGCGCCAGTCTAGACTGAGCCGCCTATGACCGCCAGACCCGTTCCGCACCCTGAGCAGACGCGCGTCATGTACGCCGTCATGACCGCCCAGCCGCTGGCGACCGACGACCTCATCCCTCCCCCGTCGCCCGAGTTGTTGCGTCGCTACGGCACCTCCGAGATCGCCTTGCGACGCCTCCGGTCTCGGCAGCACCAGACGCTGCTGCTGCGCACGTCGGACGTCGAGGGTGCCGCCTTCGCACAGCGTGACACCCGGGTCGAGGCCCTGGCGATCGCCGAGGACCACGACGGCGTCGTGATCGACCTCGCCATCCCCCGCGTGGTCGAGGGACGTCCCGAGGACGTCTCTCTGTCGCACGCGACCCAGTGGTACGTCGTCGACTACTCAGCCCTCGACTCCGGCCGCGTCGCCACCGTCGGTCTGGCCGGCTTCGGCCTGCCCGAGATCGTGGTCGACGGGGTGGACCCCCAGCAGCACGCGATGCACGGTGCCGTGCTGGCAGGGCTCACGCATCGCGTCATCGCCGAGTGGCCCGCCAACGACCCCGTCGGACGCGCGACCGTCACGCTGCGCGACATCGCCTACGGCCTCGGCGACCCGTCCGCGGCGCAGACCCCGAACGACCGGACGATCGACGTCGACATCGACTACGACGCCGATGTCGAGCAGCTGGTCGTCCGGCTGCTCGGCGATCCCGCCGTCGCGCTGTTCGCCCCCTGACCGCGCCACCCGCGTCCTTGGGCGGTGCGCCAGCGTCCAAGAACGCGCGCCGCATGGACGCCATCACACCGCCCGGTGGCTAGGGGCGCTTGGCGAGGTTGGCCAGCACCTCCGGCCGCAGGATGGCCTCGAGCTGCTCGCGCGGCAGCAGGCCACGCTCGAGCACCAGCTCGGCGACGCCGCGTCCGGTGGCGAGCGCCTCCTTGGCCACCTCCGTGGCCGCCGCGTAGCCGATGTACGGGTTGAGCGCCGTGACCAGGCCGATCGAGTTCTCGACCTCCGAGCGCAGCAGGTCGACGTTGGCCGTGATGCCGTCGACGCAGCGATGCGCGAGCGTCAGCACGGCCTGCTCGAGCCGCGAGATGCCGGCCGACAACGAGTAGCAGATGACCGGCTCGAAGGCGTTGAGCTGCAGCTGCCCCGCCTCGGCCGCCATCGTGACGGTCATGTCGTGGCCGATGATCTGGAAGGCGACCTGGTTGACGACCTCAGGGATCACGGGGTTGACCTTGCCCGGCATGATGCTCGAGCCAGCCTGCACCGCCGGCAGGTTGATCTCGTTGAACCCGGCCCGCGGCCCCGACGACAGCAGCCGGAGGTCGTTGCAGATCTTCGACAGCTTGACCGCGACGCGCTTGAGCGTGCCTGACAGCTGCACGAACGCGCCGCAGTCCTGCGTGGCCTCGATCAGGTCGACCGCGGTCTCGAGCGGCAGCCCCGTGATCGACGCCAGGTGACCGCACGCCGACGGGACGTAGCCGGCCGGCGCGTTGAGCATCGTCCCGATCGCGGTGGCGCCCAGGTTGATCTCGTGCAGCAGCAGCACGGCCTCGCCGAGTCGTGCGCGGTCCTCGCCGATCATCAGCGAGTACGTGCGGAACTCCTGGCCGAGCGTCATCGGCACGGCGTCCTGCAGCTGCGTGCGCCCCATCTTGAGCACGTCGTGGAACTCGTCGGCCTTGCGGGCGAACGAGTCCTCCAGCACCTGCATGGCCGCGAGCAGGTCGTGCGTCGCGAGGATGATGGCGATCTTGACGGCCGTCGGGTAGACGTCGTTGGTCGACTGGCTCAGGTTGACGTGCTCGTTGGGGTGGATGACGGCGTAGTCGCCCTTGGCGTGCCCCATCAGCTCGAGCGCGCGGTTCGCGATGACCTCGTTGGCGTTCATGTTGGTCGACGTGCCCGCGCCGCCCTGGATGACGTCGACCACGAACTCGTCGGCCAACCCTCCCGCGCGGATCTCCTGGCACGCGTCGCGGATCGCCGCGAACCGCTCGTCGTCGAGCAGGCCCAGCTCGTTGTTGGCGGTCGCAGCCGCCTGCTTGACGGCCGCGAGCGCCTCGACGAGGTACGGGCTGACGGCGATGGGGATGCCGGTGATGGGGAAGTTCTCGAGGGCGCGGAGCGTGTGCACGCCCCAGTAGGCCTCGACGGGTACCTCACGGTCTCCGATCAGGTCGTGCTCGGATCGTGTGGTCACGGACATGCGATCTCCTTGCTTGTGACGGTGGTCACAGCCCACCCAACCACAGGCGGTCTACGAGACGCGCGTGAGCCAGCCGTGGCGATCCTCGGCTCGGCCGTACTGGATGTCGACGAGCGCCGAGCGGATGTCGGTCGTGACCTGGCCGGGCTGTCCGTCGCCACTGACGGCCTCGCCGCCGTCCCACTTGAGCGAGGCGACCGGCGTGACGACCGCGGCCGTGCCGCAGGCGAACACCTCGGTGATGGTGCCGTCAGCCGCGCCCTGGCGCCACTCGTCGACCGACACGCGACGCTCGACGACCTCGTGGCCGAGATCGCGGCCGATCTGCATGATCGAGTCGCGCGTGATGCCCTCGAGGATCGACCCCGACAGCGACGGCGTGACGATCGAGCCGTCGGACTGGACGAAGTACAGGTTCATCCCGCCGAGCTCCTCGATCCACTTCTGCTCGGTGGAGTCGAGGAAGGCGACCTGCGCGCATCCGTGCTCGGCGGCCTCCCGCTGCGGCAGCAGCGACGCCGCGTAGTTGCCGCCGCACTTGGCCGCGCCGGTACCACCGGCACCGGCGCGCGAGTACTCGGTCGACAGCCAGATCGAGACGGCCTGGACGCCACCGGCGAAGTACGCACCCGCCGGCGATGCGATGACCGAGTAGGTCACGTGCTGCGACGGGCGGACGCCCAGGAAGATCTCCGAGGCGAACATGACCGGACGCAGGTACAGGCTCTTCTCGCCGCCGGCCGGCACCCATGCACGGTCGGCGTCGACCAGCGCCTGGATCGAGCCGAGGAACCAGTCGGTCGGCAGCTCGGGCAGCGCGAGGCGCTGGGCCGAGCGCTGCATGCGCTCGGCATTGGCCTCGGGACGGAACAGCCACACCGAGCCGTCGGCGTGCACGTACGCCTTGAGACCTTCGAAGATCTCCTGCGCGTAGTGCAGCACCGCGGTGGCCGGGTCGATCTGCAGCGGGCCGTACGGGACGACGCGGCCGTCGGCCCAGCCTGTGTCGGGCGTCCACTCGGCCAGGAACATGTGGTCGGTGAAGTGGTTGCCGAAGCCGGGGTCGGCCAGGATCGCCTCGCGCTGCTCGACGGTCTTGGCCGCCGGGTTCTGGGTCAGCGTGGCGGCGAAGGGGGTGGAGGTCATGGTGGTCACGATATCTCTTTCAGGACGAAGGGTGAACAGTCGTTAACCGACCGGTACGCCTTCGGCCACTCGTGACGCGATGGCCTCTCCCACCTCCTCGGTCGAACGGGGGGTGGACGAGCGCTCGGCGATGTCGGCCTCGACGGCTGCGGTGATCTGCGCCGCAGCCTCGGGGAAGCCGAGGTGCTCCAGCAGCATCCCGCCGGACAGGATCGCCGCGGTGGGGTCGGCCTTCGACTGGCCGGCGATGTCGGGCGCCGATCCGTGGACGGGCTCGAACATGCTCGGCGCCGTGCGGTCGGGGTTGACGTTGCCGCTCGCGGCCAGGCCGATGCCGCCGGTGATCGCCGCGGCGAGATCGGTCAGGATGTCGCCGAAGAGGTTGTCGGTGACGACGACGTCGAAGCGGGCCGGGTCGGTGACGAGGAAGATCGTCGCCGCGTCGACGTGCAGGTAGTCGACGGAGACGTCGGGGAACTCCGTCGCGACGGCGTCGACCGTGCGCGTCCAGAGGTGACCGGCGTGCACGAGCACGTTGTTCTTGTGCACCAGCGTCAGCTTCTTGCGCGGACGTGCCTGAGCGCGGGCGAAGGCGTCGCGGACGACACGCTCGACGCCGAAGGCCGTGTTGATGCTGACCTCGGTGGCCAGCTCGTGGGGCGTGCCGACGCGGATGGCGCCGCCGTTGCCGACGTACGGGCCCTCGGTGCCCTCACGGACGACCACGAAGTCGATGTCGCCCGGATCGCCCAGCGGCGTGGCGACACCGGGGTACAGCTTGGACGGACGCAGGTTGACGTAGTGGTCGAGCGCGAAGCGCAGCTTGAGCAGCAGGCCGCGCTCAAGCACGCCGGACGGCACACTGGGGTCGCCGACCGCGCCGAGCAGGATCGCGTCGTGCCCGCGGATCTCCTCGAGCACCGAGTCCGGCAGCGTCTCGCCGGTCGCGTGGTAGCGACGCGCGCCGAGGTCGTAGTCGGTGGTGGCGAACGAGAGGCCGTGGGCGGGTGCGACGACGTCGAGCACGGCGAGCGCCTGGGCGGTCACCTCAGGTCCGATGCCGTCGCCGCCGACGACGGCGAGCGAGAAGGATGTGGTCATGACGACATCCTAGGAGCGACGTCTCAGGATGTGAAACCAGCATCCTGAGATATGAGATGCGCGCATCGACGTCAGTTGTCGTCGGGGCGGTCGCTCAGCTCGATCTCGTGCTGGGTCGCCTCGTCGCGCAGGTGCGCCGGTCCCCATTCGATGAGCGTTCCGGATGTCGAGTGTCTAGTCATCAGTGTTCTCCTTCGGTGATGGTTCGGATGGTCAGGCGCGGGTCCGGCGTAGTCCGCCGTCCAGCAACGCCACAAGATCCGGGATCACCGGGGAGTGCGAGAAGTGATGGAGATCAGGTCGTGATCTCTCGTACCCTGCTGCGGAACGGCGGGCCAACGCCGAAACACCGCGGCAGGGTGTGGCCCTAGGAGGCCCTGCCGCGGCAAGCGATGAGTACGAGCTGCTTCCGCATGCTGATGAGCGTACTGCAGGTACGCCCACGATGTGCGACATCGACCGCGCGTGTCTCAGTCGACGAGACGTCGCGGGCCGCCGGGGGCTCCCGTCCGTGAAACACTGGCTGCGTGAGCGCTCCTGCCGAAGTCCCCGAGCTCGTCTCGGCCACGCTCGACCTCTCTCGACAGCGCGGATTCATCACGTCGATCCGCAACGAGACCGGACGCCTGCTCGCCTCGCTCGCGGCCTCGCGCACCGGGACGCTCGCCGAGCTCGGCACGGGGTGCGGCGTCGGATCGGCCTGGTTGTCGAGCGGCGCCCCGAAGCACGCACGCGTCGTCAGCGCCGAGCTCGACCCGGCGCTCGCCGGCGACGTGCAGAAGATCTTCGCCGGCACCGACAACGTCGACGTCATCGCCGGCGACTGGTCGACGCTCGAGCAGTACGCGCCGTTCTCGCTGCTGTTCATCGACATCCGCGACGTCATGGAGAGCATCGACGTCATCGCCGACCTGCTCGAGCCCGGCGGCATCGCGGTGCTCGACGACTTCGTGCCGTCGGCCTTCTGGCCGCCGATCGTCGAGGGACGGGTCGACACCGTGCGCGAGCAGTGGTTGACCGACGAGCGCTTCGCGGCGGTCGAGATGCTGATCGACGTCGACGCCTCGCTGATCATCGCAACGCGGCGCTGACCTCGCTGTCGTCCTGACCTGTCGCCGGCACCGCGACCTGCACCAGTGGCAGGAACGCCTGCACGATCGGCCCGATGGTCACGGCGTACAGCACCGTGCCGACGCCGACCGTGCCGCCCAGCACGAAGCCGATCGCCAGCACCGACACCTCGATGACGGTGCGCCAGAGCCGCACGCTGCGTCCGGTGCGCCGGACCAGGCCCAGCCAGAGCCCGTCGCGGGGTCCGGGGCCGAGAGCGGCGCCGATGTAGAGAGCACCCGCGAAGCCGTTGCCGACGATGCCGCCCACCAGCAGCACGGCGCGCAGCCACAGCGCATCGGGCTGCGCGATCACGGCGATGCCGAAGTCGGCCGCCAGCCCGATCACCAGGACGTTGAGCACCGTGCCCACGCCGGGCATCTGGCGCAGCGGGATCCAGAGCAGCAGCACCACGGCGCCGGTCGCGATGACGACCTGGCCGAACGTGAGGCCGACGTGCTGCGTGACACCCTCGTGGAAGACGTCCCACGGGTCGAGCCCGAGCGTCGACTCGACCAGCATCGCCATCGTGAAGCCGTACAGGAACAGGCCGACGTTGAGCTGCACGAGCCGCACTGGCAGACCGCGGCGCGTCATCGTCCGAGCTCCCGCTCGACCCGGGTGCCGCGCTCGGCGTCGTGGCTGCGCGGCGGGGCGAGAGTGCCGTAGCCGTCGCGGGCCGTCAGACGTCCGAGATGGACGACCAGCGCGATCAAGGTCAGAAGGCCGACGGTGGCCAGGAACTCGTTCATGCGTCCAGCCTGACGCAGATTGGCATCACGATGAATAGCCAATTGTGCAACACTGGCCTCATGCCGCCGATCCTCTCCGCACGTCGTCTCGCCGAGCTGCTCGGACCCCTCGACCACGCCGGTCCCGCGTACCGCGAGATCGCCGACCGGATGCGACTGCTGGTGGTCGACGGCCGCGTCTCAGACGGCAGCCGCATGCCCTCCGAGCGCGAGCTCGCGACGGCCATCGGGGTCAGCCGCACGACGACGACCCGCGTGTACGCCGAGCTGCGCGACGCCGGGCTGCTGCAGTCGCGGCAGGGCTCGGGCAGCGTCGTGCGCGTCCCGCTGTCGACGTCGAGCGCGAGCAGCCTGATCGTCACGCCGGACGGCGCCGACACCATCGCGATGACGTACGCGGCCCCGGTGGGACCGCCGGGGCTCACGCGGGCGTTCGAGACGGCGGTCGCCAAGCTGCCGGGGCTGCTCGCCACGACCGGGTACCTCCCCGACGGCCTGCCGGTGCTGCGAGAGGTGCTGGCTCAGCGGTACACCGACGGCGGTCTGCCGACCGATCCCGACCAGATCGTCGTCACGAGCGGTGCGATGGGCGCCATCTCGCTGCTCGCGCGCACGCTGATCTCCCCCGGGCAGCGCGTCGTCGTCGAGGGCATGGGATATCCGCATGCACACGACTCCCTGGTCGCCGCGGGGGCCAGGTTGTCGGCCCTGCCGGTCGACCGGTCGCCGTGGGACGTCGAGGCCCTGGCCTCGGTGCTGTCGGGCTCACCCCACCGAGCGGCCCTCTTCGTCCCCGACTTCCACAATCCGACCGCCGCGGTCATGAGCGATGCCGAACGCACCGAGTGGGCCCGGCAGCTGCGCCGCCACGACGTCGTCCCGGTCGTCGACGAGTCGCTGCGAGAGATCAACCTCGACGGCGTCGAGCTGCCGCCCGTGTTCGCGACGTACGACCCTCGTGCCCTGCTGATCGGGTCGTCCTCGAAGTCGTACTGGGGAGGACTGCGCGTCGGCTGGATCCGCGCGCCCAAGGACGCCGTCATGCCGCTCGTGCAGGCACGCATGATGGACGACCTCGGCTCGTCGGCCTTCGACCAGCTGGTGCTGTCCGAGCTTCTCGTCGAGGGTGGCCAGACGGCCGCGGCGGGGCGGGCTCGTCTGCGCGCGGCGCGCGACCACCTGCTGTCGGAGCTGGCCCGCGAGCTGCCCGACGTCCACGCCCCGTGCCCGGCGGGCGGGCTCAGCCTGTGGGTGACGCTGCCCGAGCGGATGTCGTCGCGGCTCACGGCCGCCTCCGCCCGGCGCGGGCTGCTGCTGACGCCCGGGCCGCGGTTCGTGACGCGTCCGGGCACCGTCGGCGAGCGGCACCTGCGCCTGCCCTACAACCAGTCGCACGAGATCTTGACCGAGGCGGTGGCACGGCTACGGGCCGCGTACGACGACGTGATGGGCGCTCGGGCGTCCGAGTCGCCGGCGGCCACACCGTCCAAGACCCTCGAGATGATCGCCTGACGCTGACGAGAGACTCCCCGTGTGCCCACGAGAGACTCACGGTGTGCCCACGAGAGAGTCCCGCACCGATGACGCATCTGTCTCCTCAGCGGTGGTTGCGGCGACGGACGACCGGACGTCCGGATGTGCCTCGATCACCGCCTCGACCGCGGCATCCATCCAACCGGCGTCGCCCAGGGTGTGCCACCCGTCGCGCTCGGTCGGCCGCTCCCCCGGGATCGCGGACGTGACAGTGCTGCCCATGACAGGCTCCCTAGCGCCGGTGCTGACCGGATCAGGTTCGTCGGGTCTCATCTCAGCCCCTCGTGGAGCACCCCGGCCGTGTGCGTCCAACCTTCAGAACGACGCTGGGCCTGACGTTTCGGGACGACACGCACGGCGTGTCGGGCGAAAACTTCAGGCCCAGCGAGGTGGTACGGGTGACTAGCGGGCGGCCTGACCGTCGATGTAGTCGGCGTCCTGCTGCTTCCAGGAGAAGTGCGAGCGCAGCACCTTGCCGGTCTTCTCGATCGGGTGCCCGGCCTCCTCCTCGCGCAGACGCAGGAACTCCGGCGCACCGGCGTCCTGGTCGTCGATGAAGCGCTTGGCGAACGTGCCGTCCTGGATGTCGGCGAGCACGGCCTGCATGCGCTCCTTGACCGAGGCGTCGATGATGCGCGGGCCCGAGACGTAGTCGCCGTACTCGGCGGTGTCGGAGATGCTCCAGCGCTGCTTGGCGATGCCGCCCTCCCACATGAGGTCGACGATGAGCTTGAGCTCGTGCAGCACCTCGAAGTAGGCGATCTCGGGCTGGTAGCC
>JBEVGQ010000096.1:0-14345 GCA_040511655.1 Aeromicrobium sp.
CGAGCGATCTCACGAAGCACTCGACGACCTCACCCCGATGGCCGCCGAGGAACTTCACTACGCTGCAAGAAACAAGCTCCAGCCGACCGGCTGAGCCACCAAATTCAGCCTCCGGAAACCCCGGGGCGGTTCACGGCGCCTCGCCGAACTCGAGCGTCACCAGACGAAACTGCTCGACGCCTACATGGCCGACGCCATGCCCGTCGAGGTTCTGAAGCAGAGGCAAGCCCAGGTGAGTGTCGAAATCGCCGATGCCAAGCGACTCATCGAGAACGCACAGACCCGCAGCGACGCCCTCTTCGCTCGCCTCGACCACGTCACCAACCTCTTGGGCCATGCCGAGCAGCTCTACACCGAAGCGGGCGACGAAGGCCGACAACTCCTCAACAGCGCCGTGTTCGAGGTCTTCCACATCGACACTCAAGCGGTCGACGACGGGCTCCGCCCCGTCGTGGCCGCAGCACCCCTCACGCCCGTCCTGGGGGCGGTCCTCGCAGGGACGCCAGCCACCAACCTGGCGCGGGGACGCGAAAAAACCCCCGCCAGGCTTAAACCTGTCGGGGGTTCCAACGTGACTCATGTGGCGGAGGTGGCGAGATTTGAACTCGCGAGAGGTTTAAACCTCAACCCGCTTAGCAGGCGGGCGCACTAGGCCACTATGCGACACCTCCCCGCTGCACGCCGAAACGTGCAACCGGAACAGGATAGCGACCGACGTTGCTCCGCCGCGAATCGGCCAGAGATTCGGCGGCGACAGGCGGCCTGTGGACATCTGGGCCATGCGAGATCTTCGATGTCTGAGCCGATCTGTAGCATCGAGAGGGGCACGATCCGATACCTATTATTCGTTGCTATTGCAGGAAAAAGATCACACGTGATGGTTGCGCGACATAGGTGTGACACGATATAGTCGAACACATGTTCGAGCCATTGATTCCCGTCGCCGAGGCACTCGCTGCCGTCCGGCTCGACGCGTACGGGGCGCTCGATCCCACGCAACAGCTTGCGGCGTGCGAGCAGCTCGCCCGGCTGGAGGCACGCGTCAAGGCGCACCAGCTGGCAGCAGCCCGGGCGGCCGATGCCTCGAAGGCCGCCAAGAGCGTCGGCGCGACGTCCACGGGGGCCGCGCTGGCGAACTCGTTCGGCGGCGACCCCTCGGCGGCGGCGCGGCTGCTCAACCAGGCCAAGAAGGTTCAGCCCGGGTCTGCCACCGAAGAGGCACTGGCCCAGGGCGAGGTGTCGCTCGGGCAGGCCGAGCTGATCGCCGACAAGCTCAAGGCCCTGCCCGACGGCGCAACCCAGGCGCAGCGCGAGGGCTGCGAGACCCAGCTGCTCGACGACGCCAAGAAGCTGTCCCTCAAAGACCTCGGGCGCCGGGCCGACCGCATCAGCGACACCTTCGCCGACCCCGACGAGGTGGACGCCACCGAGGACGAGACCCTCCGCGACCGCGAGGCACAGGCGCGCAAGAAGTCGTACTTCTGGATGGCCGATCGCAAGGACGGCACCTACAAGGGCGAGTTCGTCATCCCCGAGGCCCAGGGCGAGATGCTCAAGAACGCCCTCGAGGCGCTCAACGCCCCGCAGGTCAAGCAGGGCGACGCGGCTGCGGCGATCTACGACGCACCCCCGACCTACGGCCGGCAGATGGCCGAGGCCTTCTGCACCTTCATCGAGCACATCCCCGGTGGCGGGCTCCCCCAGACGGCGGGCGTCGGCGTCACCGTCAGCGTGACGATCGAGCTCAAGTCCCTCATCGACGGGCTCAAGGCCGGCACGCTCACCACCGGGTGCCGCGTCAGCGCCTCCGAGGTACGCCGCATGGCATGCGAGCAGGCGATCCTGCCGATGGTGTTCGACGGCGAAGCGCTGCCCCTCGACTGCGGGCGCGAGAAGCGGCTGTTCAACCGGGCCCAGCGCCGTGCCGCCGAGACTCGCGACGGCGGCTGCACCTTCCCGGGATGCTCCCGGCCTCCTTCGTGGTGCGTCGGCCACCATGCCCGCGCGACCTGGGCTGCCGGCGGCACCACCGACCTGCGCGACATGGTGCTCATCTGCCCGCATCACCACCGCATCGTCCACGCGCACGGCTGGGAGATCGTCTTCGCCGACGACGGGCATCCCGAGTACATCCCGCCGACCAGCATCGATCCGCGACGACGGCCGGTGCGCAATCACCGGTTCCGCGCCGACCAAGCGGCCTAGTCACCACCCACGAGCAGCACCGAACCACCGGCACCGCCGGCGTTTCGGTGCGCTCAGGCAGTGGGGTCGAAGCGGCGGTAACCGTTGGTCGCGTTGAGGCGGTCGTACACGTCGCGCACGAACTCGGCGCCACGCTCACCCAGGTGCGCCAGCGAGAAGACCACCGTGCTCTCGTCGCTGCGACTGAACACGAGCTGTCCACCATCGAGGCTGACGTCGTCGACCTCGGACCACGCCAGGCGCACCGGCTTGCCCGTCAACGGGCCACCCAGACGCGCACCCTGCGCGTCAGCACGCACGACGGCGGGCGGCAGCAGAGCCAGCCGCACCGCATTGAGCAGCAGGGCCACCGCCAGCAGCCCGATCCACTCCCACACGAAGAAGGCAAGCATCGCCGCAAGACCGGCACCGACCACCTGGACTCCGACGGACCCCAGCACGAAGCGTCGGTCGAGACGATAGGTGGTCGCTGCAGAGGAGGGCGTGGGCTCGGACATCGATCCATTGTCTCGCGCCACCCGCCGTGTCTCCCCGTGGGGCACGACGGATGGCGCCAGACATCACACCGCAGAGGGGGCGGGATTCGAACCCGCGGCTGACATCGCTGCCAGCGAGCGCTTTCAAGGCGCTTCCGATCGGCCGCTCCGGCACCCCTCCTCGGCGCAGCCCCGAAGCGCCACGCCGATGTCGATTATCGCACCGCGAGGGCGGATGCCCGCCACCGGTTCTACTTCAATGGGGCGAAGCGCGGGGGCTCGACACGGACGATCTCCTCGATGGCGCGCGCCGCCCGAGCCGACCGCTGCCGCATCGCGTAGCGTCGCGCGAGCAGGCCTACACCGAGACCGAGGACCGCCGAGTAGAGGGTCGACAGGCCGATGTAGCTCGGGAACGCGCCCGGTGTCACCAGCGACGTCGACAGCACTGCCGTGCCGATCACCGCGAACACCAGCACCCACCAGCCCTCCCTCCGCTTGGAGCGGAGCGAGACCCCGACGACGAGCGCCGGGAAGCCGATGAACACCTCGACAGGACGCGGGACGCCCTCGAAGGTCTGCCGCGACCAGGTCACGATGTCGCTGAACGTGTTGACGAGGATGTCCGAGCCGTGGCTGCGCACGAAGCTGCTGTAGGCCAGCACCAGCAGCAGCAGCGCGGCGGCGCCAGCCAGGATGATGAGATTCTGGCGGCCGAGCCCGTGCAGGCCTGCGCCGAGGTTCCAGACCAGCGTGATGGCCAGCCCCAGCGCGATCGCGATGACCAGCAAGTTGAACCGCTGGTAGTTGACCGGAGCGTTCCACGCCGCGACCGCGGTGGTGCCGCTCAACGCCACGACGATCGTCAGCACGAACTCGCGAAGCACGGCCACGACCGACTCGGCCGGACGCGTCACCAGCACCGCCCACACCGCGGACAGCACGGCCGTCACCGCTGCAGCGGACGCCAGCAGCAGATTGGTCTCGACGACCACGGCCAGCGTGCCGAGCACCGCCGTGATGGGCACCCACAGGCGCATGTGCCCACCGCCGCGATGCGTCAGGCCGATGGCGTACACCACCATCAACAGCGCTGCGGACGGTCGCTGGACCCAGCCGGGCGCACCGACCGCGACGACCGCCGTCAGGGTGCCGGCGAATCCCAGCACCCACAGACCGAGGACCCCAGCCATGAGCAGACGCACCGTGCGCGCCGACTCGATGCGCGGTTCACGCGTCGGGAGGTCGTACTCGGGGGGCACCGAGGCATCGAGGCGGCGGCGCCCACCCTGTGCGGTCGGGCTCATGACGGGAGGTCGTTCCTTTGAGGGGCGAGTCTTTGAGGGGCGAGTCTGCGGTTGGCGAGCGAAGGATTGACCTCGCGCGCGCGTGCGACGTCGGCGGCGGCGAGGTCTGCCCGGAGGACCTGGGAGTCCGAGCCGGCCTCGACCACGATAGAGCCCCACGGATCGGCGACCAAGGAATGCCCGGTGTAGCGGTCGCCACCCTGGGCCGCGGCGACGACGTGGACGGTGTTCTCGATGGCCCGGGCCCGCAGCAGCGTGCGCCAGTGCTCGAGCTTGTGGTCGCCGGCGACCCATGCGGCAGGCACCACCAGGGTCTCGGCGCCGGCGTCGACGAGCTCGCGTGCCAGCTCGGGGAAGCGCAGGTCGTAGCAGGTCATCAGCCCGACGGGACGACCCGCGACGTCGATCACGACCGGCTCGACCTCGCCCGGCAGGAGGCGGTCGGACTCCTTGTAGCCGAAGGAGTCGTAGAGGTGGATCTTGCGATAGGTCGTGCGCAGCGTCCCGTCGGGGCCGACGACGACCAGGGTGTTGAACGGCAGCCCGGCGCCGGTGCGCTCGAACATCCCCGCCACGGCGGTGGCGCCCAGTCGCGTCGCCTCTGCCGCGACCAGCTGGACGAACGGCCCGTCGAGGGGCTCCGCGACGGCCGCGAGGTCGTGGTCGGTGGCACCGAAGTCGTGCATCGCCGCCTCCGGCAGCACCACGAGGTCGATCGCGTCGTCGGCCGTCAGGCCGGCGAGCCGAGCCGTGATGTCCTCACGGTTGGCCGCCGAGTCGACGTCCGCGGCGAGCTGGAGCAGAGCGACACGCATACCGGCCATCCTGTCAGGTCAGACCTGACAGGACGGCCGGTATGTGGGGCTCAGACCAGCTGGTCCATCGAGTCACGGCGGGCCATGGAGGGCACTGCCCACGTGACTGTCGTGCCCCAAAGACCGCTACCGTCATCGAATGCGCGCTGTCACTGCTCCCACGCCCGGCGGCGTCGACGCCCTCCGCGTCGTCGACCGTCCCACTCCCGAACCCGCACCGGGTGAGGTGCTCATCCGTGTCACCGCGGCCGGCGTCAACCGAGCCGACCTCCTGCAGAGGCAGGGACACTACGACCCGCCCCCCGGAGCCACGGACGTCCTCGGCCTCGAGTGCGCGGGCGACATCGTGGCCGTCGGCGACGGCGTCACCGACCTGCTGCCCGGCGAGCACGTGTGCGCCCTGCTGAGCGGCGGCGGCTATGCCGAGTACGTCGCCGTCCCGGCCGGACAGGTCGCGATCGCGCCGAGCGGGGTGTCGCTGACCGAGGCGGCCGGCCTGATGGAGGTCGCCGCGACGGTGTGGTCGAACGTCTTCATGATGGGCAAGCTGCAGCACGGCGAGACGCTGCTGGTCCACGGCGGTGGCAGCGGCATCGGCACCATGGCCATCCAGCTGGGCAAGGCGTTCGGGGCCAAGGTCGTCGTGACGGTCGGCTCGGAGCACAAGGCGGCGTTCTGTCGCGAGCTCGGCGCCGACCTGGTGATCAACTACCGCGAGCAGGACTTCGTCGAGGAGATGACCAAGGCCGACCTGCGGGCCGATGTCATCCTCGACATCATCGGCGGCAAGTACCTGGCCTCCAACGTCGCCGCGCTCGCGACCGCCGGACGCCTGGTCGTCATCGGCATGCAGGGCGGGGTCAAGGCCGAGCTCAACCTCGGCGCGCTGCTGGCGAAGCGTGCGGCGGTCATGGCGACGTCGCTGCGAGCGCGGCCCGTCTCGGAGAAGTCGGCGATCGTGTCGGCGATGGTCGCGCAGGTCTGGCCGCTGGTCGCCGACGGCACCGTGCGGCCGATCGTCCACGCGACGTACCCGCTCGAGGACGTCCAGAAGGCGCACCAAGAGCTCGAGGACTCCTCACACATCGGCAAGGTGCTCCTCACACTCGGATGACTAGGGTGGAGTCATGAGCGAGCAGCAGCCAGACGTCATCGGCTCCGACGGCCAGGCCGTCGCCCTGCCCCCGTCGGGAACTCCGCTGGGCGACCTCGTCGAGCAGCCCGCCAAGGTCATGCGCATCGGCGCGATGATCCGCCAGCTGCTGGAGGAGGTCAAGGCGGCACCTCTCGACGAGGCCAGCCGCAGCCGGCTGCGCACGATCCACCTCCAGTCCGTCGAGGAGCTCAAGGACGGCCTGGCCCCCGAGCTGGTCGACGAGCTCGAGCGGCTCAGCCTGCCCTTCGACGGCGACGCTCCCAGCGAGGGCGAGCTGCGCATCGCGCAGGCCCAGCTCGTCGGATGGCTCGAGGGGCTGTTCCACGGCATCCAGGCGGCGCTCTACGCGCAGCAGGTGCAGGCCCAGTCGCAGCTGCAGACCATGAGGTTGGCCCTGCCGGGTCCAAACGACATCAAAAGTAACGATTCGGAGTCTTCCGGCGAAAATGGTTCCTCAGGGGGCATGTACCTCTAGCATGGTCGTGATGTGACGTACGACGCAGGCGCAGGAGTGTCGCCGGCCGACAACCGTCGCATCGCACGATCGATCGCGAAGAGGGAGCCCCATGACCGTGACGCTCGACGTCGTCACACCACCGTGCGCCACCGAGCCGGAGGTGTACCAGGACGAGCAGCTGCACACGCCGCCCGCCCGCACCGAGATCAGCTCCGCCGACTGGGATCTGCTCAGCGTCAAGCGTGCCGCCGCCCATCGCCAGTGCGCCGGCTGCCCGATGATGGTCGCGTGCCTGTACCGCGCCGTGGTCGAGGTCGACGTCTCCGGATTCGTCGCCTGCACCACTGAGGACGACCGCGCGGAGATCCGCCGCCAGCTCGGCATCGAGATCCAGCAGTCGTCCGCGGCGCCCTACGGCACCGCTCGCGTCGGCAGCGGACCCGTCAGCCACGAGGCGGTCATGGCTGCCCGCCAGGCCTACCCCAAGGACACGTGCCACCAGCTGGCCGAGCGGCTCAACTGCTCGACCTCGACGATCAAGCGCCACCTGCGACGTGCCCGCGAGCAGAAGCTCGTCCACGGCACGACGGTCACCGCCGCGGTCTCCGCGCCGTCCGTCGACGCGGTCCTCGACTGCTTCGACCAGCTCGAGTCGAGCCGCGTCGCCTGAGGCATGATCGGGTGATGGACAGCATCACGATCGACGTTCGCACGGGCGGTTCCTCCGTCGTCCGCGACCTCACGCGTGACTGCGCCGAGTTCTGCCGCGACCACGGCGACGGCCTGCTGCACGTCTTCGTGCCTCACGCCACGGCGGGCGTCGCGATCATCGAGACCGGTGCCGGCAGCGACGACGACCTCCTGACGGCTCTGGACGACCTGCTGCCCCGCGACGACCGGTGGATCCACCAGCACGGCACGCCCGGGCACGGTCGCGACCACGTCGTGCCGGCCTTCCTCGCGCCGTCCATGACCGTGCCCGTGCTGGGTGGTCGCATGACGCTCGGCATGTGGCAGTCGGTGTGCCTCGTCGACACCAACGTCGACAACCCCGACCGCCAGGTGCGCCTCAGCTTCCTGCCCGGCTGAGGGCTAGAGGTACTTCGCCAGCTCGAGCGCCAGGCCGTCGTCCTCGACGGTGCCCGTGACGAAGTCCGCGACGTCCTTCACGGCGTCGGGGCTCTGCCCCATCGCGACCCCTCGGCCGGCCCACTGCAGCATCTCGAGGTCGTTGTTGCCGTCGCCGACCGCCAGGACGTCCGCCGGCGCGATGCCGAGCCGCTCGCACACGACGTCGAGCCCGGACGCCTTGCTGACGCCCTCGGGTGCGAGGTCGAGCCAGGCCGAGTAGCCGATGAAGTAGTTGGTGCCCTCGAGGCCGAGGTCGTGGACGATCGCGGTGAACTCGGCCGGCGTGTGATCGGTCGAGCGGATCACGACACGCGTGACGGGCTCGGCGATGAGGCTCTCGACGTCGTCGAGGACGAACTGTCCGGCGAACTCGGTCTCGGGGAACGGCCGGTTGACCCTGAACCCGGTGCCGACCTGCTCGACGGCGACGATCGCGTCGGGAACCTGCTCCAGCACGCGGCGCACCGCATCGCCCGCGTCGAACGTGACCGAGTGGATGACCTCGACGGGGTCGACAGCGTCGTCGAGGTACCGGAACACCACCGCACCGTTGCTCGCCACCGCGAGACCCTCGGTGAAGCCGAGCTTGCCCACGGTGTCCATGACGCCCGAGATCGCGCGGCCCGTCGAGATGACGGTCTCGACGCCGGAGTCGCGGATCGCGACCACGGCCTCGCGGACGGCATCGCTGAGCTCGTTGGCGCCGTTGACGATCGTCCCGTCGACGTCGAGCGCGACGAGCTGGGGCGTCCAGGTCATGGCCGCCTCATGCCAGCGGCCTGAGGACCTCGCCGAGCAGGGGGTGGAGGGCTGCCGGAAGGCGCACCGAGCCGTCCTCCTGCTGACCGTTCTCGAGGATCGCGATGATGGTGCGCGTCATGGCGCACAGCGTGCCGTTGAGCGTCGCCGCCGGAGTGGTCGCACCCTCCTCGCCGCGCACCCGGATGTCGAGCCGGCGCGCCTGGAACTCGGTGGTGTTGGACGCCGACGAGACCTCGCGGTACTTGCCCTGCGTCGGGATCCACGCCTCGCAGTCGAACTTGCGGATCGCCGACAGGCCGAGGTCGCCCGAGGCGACGTCGATGACACGGTACGGCAGCTCGAGGGCGTCGAGCCAGGCCTTCTCCCAGCCGAGGATGCGCTGGTGCTCGTCGTACGACTGCTCGAGCGTCGTGTAGACGAACATCTCGACCTTGTCGAACCAGTGGACGCGGAAGATGCCGCGCGTGTCCTTGCCGTACGAGCCGGCCTCGCGCCGGTAGCAGGGGCTGAACGCGGCGTAGCGACGCGGCAGCGACGCCGACTCGAGGATCTCGTCGGAGTGGTACGCGGCCAGCGCCACCTCGGACGTGCCGACCAGGTAGAGGTCGTCCTTCTCGAGGTAGTAGACGTCTTCGGCACCGCCCTGGCCCAGGTAGCCCGTGCCCTCCATGGCACTGGGCTTGACCAGCGCCGGAGGGATCATGGGCGTGAAGCCCCACTCGGCGGCCTTGCTCATGGCCAGCTGGGTGAGGGCCAGCTCGAGCTGTGCACCGACACCGGTGAGGAAGTAGAAGCGCGAGCCGCTGACCTTGACGCCGCGCTCGACGTCGATCGCACCCAGCATCAGGCCGAGCTCGAGGTGGTCGCGCGGCTCGAAGCCCTCGGCGGCGAAGTCGCGCGGCGTGCCGATGGTCTCGAGCACGACGAAGTCGTCCTCGCCACCCTGCGGAGCGTCCTCGGACGCCAGGTTGGGCAGCGACTTGAGCAGACGCTCGAAGGTCTCAGCCGCGTGGGTCTGGGCGGCCTCGGACTCCTTGACCTGCTGGCTGAGCTCCTTGGTGCGGGCGAGCAGCTGCTGCTTCTCGTCGCCTTGCGCCTTCGGGATCAGCTTGCCGAGGTTCTTCTGCTCGGCGCGGACCGCCTCGAAGGTCGCGATGGACGATCGGCGCTGCTCGTCGGCGGCGACGAGCTCGTCGACCACGTCGGTGGGCAGGCCGCGGCGCTGCTGGGCAGCCCGCACGGCATCGGGGTCGTCTCTCAGGAGTCGGGGGTCGATCACGCCGTCAGCCTATCGTCCGGCACGAGAGCGTCCCGCGGTCCATTAGAGTTGGTCGACCCCTGAGGAGGAGCCATGTCGTTCGACCTGCGTCGCGCCGAGCCCGGTCGACCGTCCGTCATCGCGTGGCTCGTCGCCGTCCCCGCCGTCGTCTTCGCCTTCTTCGCCGTCGCCGTCGCGACCGACACCCGGGCCGTCATGCGTCTCGACCTCGACGTCGCCGACCGCGCGTACGACGTCACGGCCGGCCACCCCGGTCTCGTCTCGTTCCTCGAGGCGGTCGCGGTCATCTTCAGCAACCTGTCGGCCGGCATCGTCCTGGCGCTGATCGCGCTCTACGCCCTGTGGCAGCGCGAGCGTGCCGTCGCGGTGTGGATCGTGCTGAGCGGCATCGCCGGTATCGGCGGCAACGCCCTGCTCAAGCTGGCGTTCACCCGCACGCGTCCGTCGTTCGACGAGCCGCTCTACGAGATCGGTGGCTACTCGTTCCCGAGCGGGCACTCGGCCGGCGCGGCGATGTTCTTCACGGTCGCCGTCCTCGTCACGATCGTGCTCACGGGGCGCGGCTGGCGCCGACGCATCCTCGTCACCGTCTTCGTGCTCCTGGCCGTCGCGGTGGGGGCGAGCCGGGTGTTCCTCGGCGTGCACTACCTGAGCGACGTCGTCGCGGGGCTGTCGTTCGGCATGGCCGTCACGATGGGGCTGTGGGTGCTGGTCGTCAGCAGCCGCACCCGCCTGCCCCACGAGCTCGCCGTCATCACAGGCACCGGTCGCAAGCGCGCCGCCGTCGTCATCAACCCCTCCAAGGTCGGCGACGTCGAGGAGTTCAAGGCCCGGGTGCGAGCGGTCGCTGAGATCTCGGGCTGGAACGAGCCGCTCTGGTACGAGACGACGGTCGAGGACCCCGGCCACGGCCAGGCCACCGCAGCGCTGCACGAGGAGGTCGACCTCATCGTCGCCGCCGGCGGCGACGGCACCGTCCGCGCCGTGTGCGAGGAGGTCGCGCGCACCGGCACGGCCGTCGGCATCCTGCCCCACGGCACCGGCAACCTGTTGGCGCGCAACCTCGGCATCCCGCTCAACACCCGCGACGCGCTCGACGTCGCCTTCGGGGGTCAGGACCGGGCCATCGACCTGTCGACGCTCGAGACCGACTCCGGCGCCAACACGACCTTCCTGGTCATGGCCGGGCTCGGCATGGACGCGGCGATCATGACCGGCGTCAACGACCAGCTCAAGAGCAAGGTCGGCTGGCTGGCCTACTTCGTCAGCGGCGTGAAGGCCGCCCGGTTCCCGGCGATGAAGGTCAAGATCAAGGTCGACGACGGCGATTACCGCAAGTTCCGTGCGCGCACCGTCGTGGTCGGCAACGTGGGCTTCCTGCAGGGCGGCATTCCGCTGCTGCCCGACGCGCAGATCGACGACGGCAAGCTCGACGTCGTGGTCATCGCGCCCAAGCGCTTCATCGGCTGGCTCGCGATCATCGTCCGCGTGGTCGGGCGCCAGAAGCGCACCAACGAGCGGCTCGACCGCCTGACCGGCAGCACCGTCGTCATCAAGGCCGAGAAGGCCATGCCGATGCAGCTCGACGGCGACCCCGTCGGCGAGGGCAAGGAGATCCGCGCGACGGTGCAGCCCGGCGTGCTGCTCGTCCGCGTGCCCGTCGGCCCCAAGCCGGCCTGAGCTCGTCCCCTCCCCCTCGCGACGTGTGACGGACTGCACCGGTCGCGCTGGCTCATCGGTGCAGAGGGTCACACGTCGCGGGGGGACTCAGGCGACGTAGGCGTCGATCTCGGCGAGGATCGCGGTCTTGACGTCGTCGGGCGCGAACGACTGGCGCACGCCGGCGCGGGCGAGCTCGGCCACGCCGGCGTCGCCGAGACCAAGCAGGTTGCGCGCCACCTCGTACTCGTCGCTCAGCGTGGTGCCGAACATCGGCGGGTCGTCGGAGTTGATCGACACCGGCACGCCGGCGGCGACGAGCGTCGGCAGCGGGTGCACGTCCATCGACGCCACCGACCGCGTGCGGACGTTGGACGTTGGGCTGATCTCCAGCGGGATGCGGTGCTCGGCGAGGTACGCCATCAGCGCGGGGTCCTGCGCCGCCGCGATGCCGTGACCGATGCGCTCGGCCCCGAGCGAGTCGATCGAGTCCCAGATGGTCTGCGGCCCGGTCGACTCGCCGGCGTGCGGCAGCGAGCGCAGTCCGGCGGCGCGAGCGGCGTCGAAGTGGGGCTTGAACTGCGGTCGCGGGACGCCGATCTCGGGGCCGCCCAGCCCGAAGCCGATCAACCCGTCCGGCTGCAGGCGCAGGGCGGTGTCGAGCGTGACGTCGGCCGCCGGCACGCCCGACTCGCCGGGGATGTCGAAGATCCAGCGCATCGTGATGCCGAAGTCGGCCTCGGCGCGGCGGCGGGCGTCCTCGAGCGCCTCGCAGTACGCCTCGGCGCTGATGCCGACCGCGATCGAGGTGTACGGCGTGCAGGTCAGCTCGACGTAGCGGACGTTCTGGGCGGCGAGGTCGCGGGCGACGTCGTGCGTCAGCGTCCAGAGGTCCTCGGGGGTGCGCAGCAGGTCGACGACCGAGAGGTAGACCTCGATGAAGTGCGCGAAGTCGGTGAACGTGAAGAATCTCGCGAGCTCGGCGTCGTCGGTCGGCACCGAGGTCGAGCCGGCATGACGTTGCGCGAGCTCGGCGACCGTGCGCATCGACGCCGATCCGACGTGGTGGACGTGCAGCTCGGCCTTGGGCAGGCCCAGCGAGAACCCTGTGCGCTTGACAACCATGCTCCGACAGTAGCGAGGAGCGGTGCTACTCGGCCTGCTGGCGCTCCACGACCGTGCCGCGGTGGTCGAACTCGACGTCGACGGTGATGAGCACCTCGTCGTCGAGGCTCAGCTCGACGCGGTTCTCCTCGGCGGTGAGGTTGCCGGCCGTTCCCTCGCCCAGCCAGGTGACCGATCCGATGACGCTGACCAGCGCGACCTTCGCCCCGTTGTCTCGCTGCCCGCGGAACACGACGGGCCCCGGCCCGGAGTCGCGGATGACCAGGGCCGTGCGGCTGACGAGCGGGTTGTCGACGCCCACCGTCGGAGCCTCGGCCCCGCCCGTGCGGCCGAACGTCCACTTGTCGTCGCCCGACAGCCGGGTCTCGCCCGACTCGCCGGCGGCCGTCTTCCACATCACGGTGATCACCCCTAGATGGTTCCATGCCTGTCTCCGAAGAGCACACGAACCTCAGAAGTTGCTAAGAGTCGACCGGTGATCGGTGAATCCGGGGTCAGGCGCGGAGGTGCTCGAGCTGGGCGGCGACGCTGAGCTCGGCGGCTGACCACAGGGACTGGTCGACGTCCTGGTAGACCACCTCGACGACCTCGCGTGCTGTCGTCGAGCCGGCCTCGACGGCGGCCCGCACCTGGTCGAGCCGCTCGGCCCGATGCTCGAGGTAGAAGTCGACCACCGCCGCCGGATCGTCGACGACGGGGCCGTGGCCCGGCAGGATGCGCTCGACCAGGCCCTCCGCGGCGAGCTCGCGGATGTGGGCCAGCGAGTCGAGGTAGGGCCCGAGCACGCCGTCGGGATGGGCGATCACGGTCGTGCCGCGCCCCAGGATCGTGTCGCCGCTGAGCAGCGACGCCTCGGCTCCGATCAGGAAGCACGTGGAGTCGGTGGTGTGCCCCGGCGTCGCGATGACGTCGATCGTCAGCCCGTCGAGCTCGACCGTCTCGCCGTCGACGAGCGGCTCGGCTCTACGGGTGAAGTCGGGATCGATCGAGCGTGCCGGCGCCCCGGTCAGCTCGACGATGCGGTCGAGCGCGTCGGTGTGGTCGTGGTGCCGGTGCGTGAACAGCACGAGCCCCACCTCGCCGGCGGCCTCGACGACGGAACGCAGGTGGTCGTCGTCGGCCGGGCCGGGGTCGACGACGACCGACCGCGTGGCACCCGGCTCGCGCAGGATCCAGGTGTTGGTGCCGTCGAGCGTCATGAGGCCGGGGTTGGCGGCCAGGACGAAGGCGGCGCGGTCGGTGACGGCGGTGCTGCGGACGCTCATGGGCTCTCTCCGAGGTCGGTCTCGAGATAGGGCCGGTCGTCGACCAGCACCAGGCGCGGAAGGACGGTCGGGAACTCGCGCCCCTGCGAGGCCGTCACGACCGTGCCGGCCGTGTGCGCGGCAACCTCGCGACACGCGGTGACCGTCGGCGGCATCATCGCCGCCTCGCCGGCCTCGACGGCCGCCAGCACCCGCGACAGCGGCACCCAGGCGGCATGGTCGGACTCGCGGCTCATCTCGCCGACGCGCTGCCCGGCGGGGAGCGCCGCCACGAAGAAGCGGGTGTCGTAGCGGCGCGGCTCGAACTCGGGCGTGATCCAGTGCGCCCACGCACCCAGCAGGTCGGCGCGCAGCACCAGGCCACGCGACGACAGGAAATCGGCGAAGCTCACCTCGCCCGTGTCGAGGGCGACGCGCGCTGCCTGCATCTCGCCGTCGCTGGTGTCGGACACCACCCTGTCGGCGTCGGGGCCGGCCAGCAGGATGCCGGTCTCCTCGAACGTCTCGCGCACCGCGGCCACGACCAGCCCCTTGGCCAGGTCGGGGGCGCAGCGGAAGCGCGCGCCCCACTCATGGGCGGCGGGCCCCACCCAGGGCACCTCGTGCTCGACGTCGGACGCCGACAGACCGCCGCCTGGGAAGACGTACATGCCCGCCGCGAACGCCATGCTCGTCTGACGACGCATCAGGTAGGCCTCGATGCCCTCG
>JBEVGQ010000097.1:0-8005 GCA_040511655.1 Aeromicrobium sp.
AGCCGTCGACGCCGCGGTCGAGCCAGAACCGCAGGACGTCCTGCATCTCGTCGCGGACCTCTTGGTTGGTCCAGTCGAGGTCGGGCTGGCTCGTGTCGAACATGTGCAGGTACCACTGGCCCGGACGTCCGTCCGGCTCGGTGACGCG
Organism: Aeromicrobium sp.; assembly: GCA_040511655.1. Classification (GTDB taxonomy): domain Bacteria; phylum Actinomycetota; class Actinomycetes; order Propionibacteriales; family Nocardioidaceae; genus Aeromicrobium. Next base: position 149 of record JBEVGQ010000097.1, read on the forward strand.
CGTCCAGGCACGCCCGCCGAACTTGCTGGGCCAGTTGTTGGGCGGCAGCTCGCCGGACTCGCCCTTGCCGTCGCGGAACAGGTAGCGGGCGCGCTCGGGGCTGCCCGGCGGCGACGCCAGCGCAGCGCGAAACCACGGGTGCTCGCTGGAGGTGTGGTTGGGCACGATGTCGACGATGACGCGCAGGCCGAGCTCGTGGGCACGGGCCGTCAGGGCGTCGAAGTCGCCGAGCGTGCCGAACACGGGGTCGACGTCGCGGTAGTCGGCGACGTCGTAGCCCGCATCGTTCTGGGGCGAGGTGTAGAACGGCGACAGCCACACGGCGTCGACGCCCAGATCGGCGAGGTGCGGCAGGCGGTCCGTGATGCCCGGCAGGTCGCCGATGCCGTCGCCGTCCGCGTCGGCCCACGACCGCGGGTAGATCTGGTAGATCACGGCGTCGCGCCACCAAGGCGTGATGGTCATGGTCGGAGCCTCTCGGTCGCACGCTACGTTACTGAGCATGTCGCAACGTACCCTCGTCCTGATCAAGCCCGATGCAGTGCGTCGGGGCCTGGTCGGGCAGATCCTCTCCCGCTTCGAGTCCAAGGGGCTGACCCTGGTGGCGCTCGAGCAGCGCACCATCGACGCGGCACAGGCCGACGCGCACTACGCCGAGCACGTCGAGCAGCCGTGGTACCCGCCGCTGCGGGAGTTCGCGATCTCCGGCCCGCTGGTGGCGCTGGTGCTCGAGGGTGACGAGGCCATCTCGGTCGTCCGCCTGCTCAACGGCGTGACGGACGGCCGCGCCGCGGCGCCCGGCACGATCCGCGGCGACCTGTCGCTGTCGAACCGCGAGAACCTGGTGCACGCGTCGGACTCCGAGGAGTCGTCCGCCCGCGAGATCGCCCTCTGGTTCCCCCACCTCTGAGCTGGCCCCCGCGACCGATCTTTCTGCGTTCCGGCAGCTCTGGCTACCGAGACGCAGGAAGATCACGCAGTCCGCGGACGGATCTTTCGGCGTCTACGCAGTTCTGACGGCGTCGACGCAGAAGGATCGGGGCCCGGCCCTGTCCATCCGAGGGCCCTGGCCATCCGCACCAGCTGATCGGCCACGGCACGCTGCTCCCGTCTGACCGTGTACGACGAGAAGATCAGCAGGCGCTCGCCCTTGATGACGACCTCGTTGGCGCGCACCAGGTCGGCGCTCCACCGTTCGACGGCATGGTGGTGCAGGCCGTGCACCTCGGCCGACATGCCGAGGTCGTCCCACGAGACGTCGAGGTAGAACCGGCGATCGGGCCCCTGCACGGCTCGCTGCCTCGTCGGCCGGGGGAGCCCGGCGTAGGCGCGTACCTCCTCGAAGTCGCGCTCGGGAAGCGACTGGATGCCGCCCGCGGCGTCGAGGATCGACTCGATGATGAGGCCACGGTGGCGGCACGGTCCGCGACGACCCAGCGCCTCGCGGAGGTGGGTCGTGTTCGTGAGGCCCTGCTGCACGCCGGCGATGACGACGGCCCTGGCGAACCGCTCGTTCTCGGTCCAGCTCGCGGCGTCGACGAGACTCCGCGCCGGGCGAGTGCGGCGCGGCTCGGCGAGCGGGTGGACGTCTCGCTCGTCGAGCTGGGTGCTCCAGTGCACCTCGAGACCGTCCAACGACGGAGGGCGTGCTCCCGAGGGGAGGACGATCTGCGGCGCGGCTGCGGTGAACCCGTCGAAGCCGTCTGCGGCCAGGGCGGTGAGGCCGCCCACAGCCGCACCGCGCACCGTGGATGCCAGGGCGACAGCCGTCTCGTGCGCCGGGGTGAGAGGCCCGTTGTGCAGCACGACGACTCCACGGCACGGTTTCTGCCACCGGCCGCGGTCGACGTGGTTGCGCACGCGTCCCAGACCGAACCGCTCGATCGCCTCCGACATGCGCATGACGTCGTCCATGGCCCCACGGTGCGCGGTGGTGGCCTCACCGGCGTCCGCGGATCGCGGGCCTGTGGATGCCGGCGGGTCGCCCGCATCCTTGTGGAAAGACCGATCTTTCTGCGTTCGGGCAGCCAGGGCTACCTGAACGCAGAAAGATCGGTCGAGCGGCGGACGGATCTGTCGGCATTCGCGTCGCTTGGGCCACCGAAATGCAGAAAGATCGGTGGCCCCCGGCTGTCAGACGAAGGTGGGGGGCACCAGGCAGTGGACGACCTCGTGGAACTGGCCGCGGACGTCCTCGGGCAGCCAGATGACCTGATTGGACTGCGACGCCATGTCGACGTCCTCCTGCAGCGTCACGACGTCGGCGACCTGGCACGGGTTGTCGCGGTCTCGCTCCTCGAGCCGCAGCAGCGAGATGCGCATCGTCACCCCGAACGGGTTGGGGTTGACCAGGCCGATGCCCCAGAAGTCGGCCGGCTCGTCGGTGGCCTTCTGCTCGAGGTCGATCATGACCGAGCGGGTGGGGTTCTCGAGCGCCGGATGGTCGATCTCGTCGGCCGCCACCAGCTCGATGTCGACCCCGCGCACCTGCCGAGAGCCCTGCCCGTCGAACCGCAGCACCTCGGTGAGCGTCCCGTTGGCCGGCAGCACGGCTCGGCCGAGGTGCGAGCCGTTGACCGTGACGGTCGAGACGTGCGGCAGCTCCATCCCGTACATGCTGCGCGGTGTGAAGCGGAGCGTCGGCTGCACCGACACGTCGGTGTTGTTGGTGATCGAGAGCGTCTGGTCGAGCGAGCCGTCGGTCGCCACGGGGACGTAGCGGACGGTGAACGGTTGGGGCTTGCGCTGGCGTCTCACGCCGACCACCCTAGCGAGCCGTGGGCGGCACCGTTTCGGTCGAGTGGCGGTCAGCGCCTACCCTGGGTGGCATGCCTGTCGAGTCGCTGTTCCCCCGCCTGGAGCCCCTCCTGCCGTCCGTCGGCAAGCCCATCCAGTACGTCGGGGGCGAGCTCAACGCGACCCACAAGGACTGGGACGCAGCAGAGGTGCGCTGGGCGCTGATGTACCCGGACGCCTACGAGGTCGGCCTGCCCAACCAGGGCGTCCAGATCCTGTACGAGGTGCTCAACGAGCGCGACTGGATCCTCGCCGAGCGCACCTACGCGGTCTTCGCCGACATGGAGAAGGTCATGCGCGACAACGACATCCCGCAGTTCACGGTCGACGCGCACCGTCCCGTGCGCGCCTTCGACCTCATGGGCATCTCGTTCTCGACCGAGCTCGGCTACACCAACTTCCTCACCGCGATCGATCTGGCGGGCATGCCGCTGCACGCCGTCGACCGCGGCGACGACGATCCCATCGTGATCGCCGGCGGGCACTCGGCCTTCAACCCCGAGCCGATCGCCGACTTCATCGACGCCGCGGTGCTCGGCGACGGCGAGGAGATCGTGCTCGCGATCAGCGCGGTCGTGCGCGAGTGGAAGGACGAGGGGCGTCCCGGCGGACGCGACGAGGTGCTGCTGCGCCTGGCCAAGTCGGGCGGCGTGTACGTGCCCAAGTTCTACGACGTCACCTACCTCCCCGACGGACGCATCCAGCGCGTCGTTCCCAACCGTCCGGGCGTCCCGTGGCGCATCGCCAAGCACACGCTGATGGACCTCGACGCGTGGCCGTACCCCAAGAACCCTCTCGTGCCGCTGGCCGAGACGGTGCACGAGCGGTTCAGCGTCGAGATCTTCCGCGGCTGCACCCGCGGTTGCCGCTTCTGCCAGGCCGGGATGATCACCCGCCCGGTGCGCGAGCGCTCGATCGAGGGCATCGGCGCCATGGTGCAGAACGGCCTCGACAAGACCGGCTTCGAGGAGGTCGGCCTGCTGTCGCTGTCGAGCGCCGACCACACCGAGATCGGCGAGGTCGCCAAGCAGCTCGGCGACCGCTACGAGGGCTCCAACACGTCGCTGTCGCTGCCGTCGACCCGTGTCGACGCCTTCAACATCACGCTGGCCAACGAGTTCAGCCGAAACGGCCGCCGCTCCGGCCTGACGTTCGCGCCCGAGGGCGGCAGCGACCGCCTGCGCAAGGTCATCAACAAGATGGTCTCCGAGGACGACATCATCGCAACCGTCGCCGCGGCCTACTCGCACGGCTGGCGGCAGGTCAAGCTCTACTTCATGTGCGGCCTGCCGACCGAGACCGACGACGACGTCATGCAGATCGGCGAGCTCGCCAAGCGGATCATCCAGACCGGGCGCGAGGTGTCCGGACGTCACGACATCCGCTGCACCGTCTCGATCGGCGGCTTCGTGCCCAAGCCGCACACGCCGTTCCAGTGGGCGTCGCAGCTCGACCACGAGACGACCGACGCCCGTCTGCAGAAGCTGCGCGACGCCGTCCGGGCCGACAAGAAGTACGGCAAGGCCATCGGCTTCCGCTACCACGACGGCAAGCCCGGCACGATCGAGGGCCTGCTGTCGCGCGGCGACCGCCGGGTCGGTCGCGTCATCGAGGCCGTGTGGCGCGACGGAGGACGCTTCGACGGCTGGAGTGAGCACTTCTCGTACCAGCGGTGGGCCGACAAGACCTCAGAGGCGCTGGCCGACGAGCCCGTCGACCTCGACTGGTACACGGTGCGCGAGCGCGAGTACGCCGAGGTGCTGCCCTGGGACCACCTCGACGCCGGGCTCGACCGCGACTGGCTGTGGGAGGACTGGCAGGACGCCATCGACCCCAACGGCGCCCTCGAGGTCGAGGACTGCCGCTGGACGCCCTGCTTCGACTGCGGCGTCTGCCCGCAGATGGACACCGAGATCCAGATCGGCCCCACGGGCAAGAACCTGCTGCCCCTCACCGTCGTCTGAGGTAGGCGGGGGACGTCTGAGGTAGGTAGGGGCCGCGCAGGTCAGGGCATTCGCCCGATGTGGCGGGGGTGCCTCAGCGACGAGTGTGAGTGGTGCCGATAGGAGACATCATGATCACCGAGTTCACCGCCCAGTCCATCGCCCACCAGCAGGAGCACGAGCTCGTCCGGACGCTCGAGCGTCGGCGCCTCGCCGCCGAGCGCGCCGTCAACGAGCACGGGGGAGACCGTCTCGCCCTGATCGCCCACCTGGCTCGCGAGAGCCGCAAGGCCGGCGCGACCGTGGCCGCGCATCTGCACCCCGCCGGCTGAGCGCGGCGCGCGTCAGTCGCGATGCTCGAGGCCCAGCGTGTCCTCGAGCATCACGGGTCGGGCGACGATCGTCCCGCACACCGCGATGACGGCGGCCAGCGCGATGAGGCAGATCAGCGGCGCGGTCCACGACCCGGTCGTGTCGTGGAGGGCGCCGACGCCGAACGGTCCGAGGCCCGCCAGCAGGTAGCCGAAGCCCTGCGTCGTCACCGACAGTGCAGCGGTGCCGGCCGTGGTGCGGGTGCGGCGGGCGATCATCGTCAGCGACCACGTGAACGACCCGCCGCCCGTGCCCAGCAGGGCGGCCCACAGCCACGGTGTCGTCGTCGGAGCCAGCAGCACGCCGAGCCAACCGGCGGCCGTCACGACGGCGAAGGACCAGGGCAGATAGGGCCTGTCGCCCGTCAGGCGCATGAGCCACGGCAGGCTGAGGGTCAACGGGATGCCGACGGCGCTGATGAGCGCCAGGAGCGCGCCGGCCGAGCCGTCCGAGATGCCGGCGTCGGTCATGATCTCGGCGAACCACCCGAACTGCGCGTACGCGGCGGCCGACTGAGCCGCGAAGAGCAGGAGCATGGCCCACGCGAGTGGCGACCGCAGCACCAGGCCCAGCGGGAGGCGCCGCTCGGCCGTGGGCGCCGCGTGCACGTCCTGGCGGAGCATCACGAGCCAGGGCAGCAGAGCGATGACGGCGAGGACGGCCCACGCCGCCAGGCCCTCGCGCCAGCCTCCGAGGGCATCGGCGAGCGGGACGGTTGCGACCGACGTCGTGGATGCGCCCAGCATCAGGGCCGCCCCGTAGAGCGAGCTCACCAGCGGCACGCGATCGGGGAAGTGCGCCTTGACCAGCGGCGGCAGGATGACGTTGCCGACGGCGGCCCCGGCGAGCGCCACGACGCTGCACAGCAGGAACACGACCTTGTCGTCGACCAGCGAGCGCGTGACGATGCCCGTCGCGGCGAGCACCAGCACGGCGGCAGCGGCCCGGTGCAGGCCCGCCCGACGCACCAGCCCGGCGGTGCCGACGCCGAACACCGCGAAGCACACCACGGGCAGGGTCGTCAGCACGCCGGCCACGGTCGCGCTCATCGCGAGGTCGTCGCGGACGCTGCCGAGCACGACGCCGATGCTGCCGACGGCCGCCCGGAGGTTCGCGGCCAGCAGGATGATGGCGGCGCCGACGAGCCACCTGCCGCCGGGAGTGGGGCCAGCGGGGGACGGGGAGCTCGATGTCACCGGTCCATCGTCCACGGTCGCCCCGCGGGTAGCCTCGACGGGTGACGACCCTCCAGGGAACCCCCAATCCCGAAGCGCCGAACCCGCAGCTGCCGATCGTGCAGAAGCTGCGCATCCGCTACGCCAAGCGCGGACGTCTGCGCTTCACGAGCCACCGCGACTTCGCGCGAGCGTTCGAGCGGGCCGTACGTCGCGCCGGCATCCCGATCGCCTTCTCGTCGGGCTTCACGCCGCACCCGAAGATCTCTTACGCCAACGCCTCGCCGACGGGTGCGGCGAGCGAGGCCGAGTACCTCGAGATCGGCATGACGCGGGCGTGCGACGCCGACGAGGTGCGTGGTCTGCTCGACTCCGCGCTGCCGCCGGGCCTCGACATCGTCGACGTCGTGGTGGCCAAGCCCGGTGCGCTGGCCGACCGCCTGCAGGGCAGTGCGTGGCAGATCGCACTGCCCGGTGTGACGGTCGAGCACGCCCGATCGGCGGTCGACGGATTCCTCGCTGCCGACGAGATCCTGATCGAACGGATGATGAAGAGAGGCCTGCGGACGCTCGACTGCCGGGCCGCCGTCCTGCGCCTCACCGCGCGTTCGGACGACGGCTCGCCTGGACCGTGTGCGATACTGGACGTGGTTGTGCGACACGACACACCGTCGATACGACCAGACGACGTTCTTGCCGGACTCCGTTCCAGCGGGGGCCTCGAGCTCGAGCAGACGCCTATCGCGACTCGCTTGGCCCAGGGCCCTCTCGACACGGACGAAGGCACGGTAGGCGATCCACTTGCCTTCGACCGCGACGCGCTCTGACCGGGTGCCGACCGCGGCGGCAGGTGCGGGAGTCGATGTGACAGACCGGGGCACGCCGTCACACCCAGGCGCGTGGCGCAGGGGTTGACCGAACTTCAGGTCCGCAGGCCGGACCGCAGACGAGCCAGGGGCCGATCTCGATCGGCGCAGGGCGAAGGAGAGCGCATGCTCGACGAGAACGAGACACCCACCGAAAGCACCACTCCCGCACCGCAGACCCGCCGCCGCGCTGCCGGCCGACCCGCCGGCCCCCCGGCCGCGGTCAGCTTCTCCGCCCCGGCCGCGCCCGTGGCTCCCGCGAAGACGCCGAAGGTCGAGGAGCCCGACCAGCCCGAGCCCGAGGCCGTCGCCGAGGAGCCGGTCGCCCCGGCCAAGAAGGCCGCTCGCCGTCGTCCCGCCAAGAAGGCTGCAGCTCCCGTCCCCGAGACGGCCGACGCCGACGACGATGCCGACCAGTCCCCGGCCGCCGCCGAGCCCGCTGCCCCCGCCGCACCTGCCGTGGTCGCGATGTTCCAGGCCCCCGAGCCCGGTCTGGCGCCCGCTCGTCCCAACCGGCGCGAGGTCGAGCCCGACACGGACGTCGACACCGACACCGACGACCACGACGACAACGACCAGGACGACGATCCCGACGCGCCGCGCCGGCGCCGGCGCAGCCGTGGAGGTCGACGCCGCCGCAAGGGCGAGAACGACTCCGACGACTCGCCCCACGAGTCCAGCGAGTCCGACGACGACACCGAGGAC
>JBEVGQ010000098.1:0-13972 GCA_040511655.1 Aeromicrobium sp.
AGCACCGAGGCCCAACGCCACGGGAGGAGCCACGCGGGGCTCAGCGGGCGGAGCACGGCCGGAAGATGCCGCTTCTTGATCGCCTCGGCCTCATCGCCCGATGCCTTGCGACCGGCGACCGTGAGAGATTCCGGGTGCCATCGGAAGGCCGACACGGTCTCGCGCGTGAACAGGAAGCGCCCATACGTGCGCAGCCGGAGGAAGGCATCCAGGTCCATCGCATACCTGAGGCGGGTGTCGAACCCGCCGATCTCCTCCAAGGCGTCCAGACGGACCATCGTCCCTGGGTGAGGGATGAGGTCGGGTCCCCATGCCAGCAGCCATCGGGCCAGGCGACCTGCCCGGCTGGTCCCGAGGGTCCTGCCGTCCGGATCGATGTAGTCGCAGCCGCCATAGACCAGCACTGCGGACGTATCCGCGAGCAGCAGGTCCCGCAGGCGACGCAGTCCTCCGGGCCGGAAGAGGTCGTCGTCGCCGATCCAGGCGTAGAAGTCCTCGGTGGTCCGAGCTCGCAGGCCCCCGTTGATGGCTTCGGAGATGCCTGTGCCTGGATCGTCCACGACGACAGCGCCGGCACCGCGCGCCAGCTCCCTCGCCTCGATCGCGGTGCTGGGCATGACCGCGACCAGCGTCAGATCTACGTCTCGACGCTGCTCCTCGACCGTCGCCAAGGTCTCGCGCAGGTAGTCCAGGCGGTCGCCCAGCGTGGGCAGGACGACCAGGATCGATCCGGGTGTTCGGGGCGTGCTCATTCAGCCATTCTCCTGCGGTTCGGGGCGGGACGACGCGGATGCCTCAGCACGCGGTCAGTGCGGGTCGTCGCGACCGGTCTCAGGGTGGGGTGCCCTCGCGATCGCCAGCGATCGAGCAAGCCGTGTGATGTCTCGCTCGTGATGTCTGAACCTGCCGGCCGTGAAGAGGGAGTTGCCGACGAACACCACGACCAGCGCGTAAAGCACCAGGTCCGTGCCGCGTCCGACGCCGACGAACTCCGCCAGCTCACTGGTCACGCTGGGAAACACGACGGCGAAGATGCCGAGCGCGAACACGGCGAGCAGCAGGAGTCGACGGACGGCGAGGTGTCGAGAACCGCGTCCGGGGACGATGACCACGAACGAGAAGAACAGGAAGACCCCGACGAGCAGGATCTTGATCAGGAATTGGCTGTCGAACATGGGCTCTTCCTCACTTCACGAACAAGTCGCTGAGCACGTTGACCGAGTTCCACACCGACTGCCCCTTGCTCCGCGAGTAATCGGTGTAGAGGACGTGGACGGGATGCTCTGCATACCGCAGGTCGTGGCGGCCGATCTCCGACACCAGCTCCGTGGCGTGGGCGAACCGGTTCTGGAGGATCTCGATCTTCTCGGCGGCATTCCTGTTCAGGACGCGGAGTCCGCAGTGCGCATCGGTCAGCCGGATACCGGTGCTCAGTCGCTCGAAGAGCACTGCGGTGCGCAGGACGACCCTCTTGATGGTGCCAGGCTTGGTGCGATCGTCGAGGAATCGAGACCCGATCAGGATGTCCAGGTCGCCTTCGGCCAGACGTTCGGTCATGGCGACGGCGTCGGCCAGCTGGTGCTGACCGTCGGCGTCGAAGGTGACGAAGTACTGGGCACGCGAGTCCTGGAGCGCATAGTCCAGGCCCGTGCGCGTGGCCGCTCCGGCGCCGAGGTTGACCGGGTGCCGGACGACCACCGCTCCGGCCTCCTCGGCCGCGGCCGCGGAGCCGTCGGTCGAACCGTCGTCGACGCAGACCACATGGGGAAAGGTGTCGATCAGGCCGCGCACGACCGAGCCGATGACCGACTCTTCGTTGTACAACGGAACCACGACCCATGTCTGGTCGGACAGTGGTGACACGCCTGTTCCCGCCTCGCAGTCTTTTTCTATCCCGACAGGACTGGCTCGCCTGCTTTCCTTGGTCTCACAGCATAGTCACGGAACGCGCTGTCTCCGAACAGGCATCGCCGCGCCGCGCGCCAGCGCGAGCACGTGCCAACCCACACCGATCAGAGGCCCCACGATCAGGGCCACCGGCGCGCGGACCTCGAGACCCCCAGGAGCGAAGGCCAGCGTCAGGATCGACACGGTCGTGGACAGGACCCATCCGAACGCATAGTCGTTGTGACGATCAGTCGCCATGAGGGCCGGCGATGTCAGCGACAGAGCTCCGAGAGCACCCGACGAGACCACCAGGAGCGCGAGCACATAGCCCGGCAGGTCGAAGTTCTCGCCCACGACCCGCCGCAGCACGAAGGGGCCAGCCCATCCCGCCAGCACCGCCAGCACCGCCACGATCGCGACGAGCTGCACCATGAGACGCGTCATGAGCGGCCGGAGGGACCCTACGGAGCCGGCGAACACGGTGATCAGCAGCGTCTGTGCGCCGGCCAGCGGAACCAGGAGCGGCGCACGGGTCAGCATCACCGCAAGGGTCATGCTGCCGATCGTCGCGGTGGAGGCGTCCCGGGAGAACGTCGCCATCAGCAGCGGGAACCCGTTGACCATGGCTGCGATCGACGTCGCCGCCACCATGGCCTTGACGGTGTTGCTCGTCAGCCGCCGCATGGAGTCGTCGACTGTCAGTCGGACGGACCGCGACCGCAGCAACGGCACGCCGATGCAGCCGAGCACGACCGGATAGGCCGCCACGACGGCCCACGCCGCGACGGTGGATCCTTGCGTCAGGGCGAGCGCGGCAGCGACGGCCGCCGCACGGAACACCCCTTCGACGATGTACGCCGACGCGTACCTGCCCCAGCGGCCGTGCGCAGCACACACCGCCGCGACGACGGTCGTCAGGACGTAGACCGCGGACCCCACGGCCACGGGCGCAACGAGCTCGTAGTGGCTGGACCCCAGGGTCGGCGGCACCCACAGCGGACAGGTGACGGCCGCGAACAGTCCAGCAGCGGAGGCGACGACCAGTCCGAACGAGATCAACGAGGCGCCGTCCGACTGCTTCGAGCGCAGGGCGAACGCCGAGGCGCGTGTCACCTCTTGCTGAACTCCCGAGAGCGCAGCGACGACGAAGTACAACGCCGACCAGAACAGACCGAACTCGACGTAGTCCTCGGCACCCAGCTCGCGGGCCGCCAGAACCAGGATCAGCAGGCCGGACAGACCCAGCACGCCGGTTCCGCCCGTGACGAGAACGGCAGAGCGATGAGCCGTCTTCGGCGCGGCCGGCGTATCCATCCTAGTGACGCACGGTGTCGGCGTGCTCGCGAAACCACTCGACCGTGCGTCGCATGCCGTCCTCGAGGGAGATCGAGGCGGTCCAGCCGGCGTCGGTCAGCTTGCTGACGTCCAGAAGCTTCTGCGGAGTGCCATCCGGCTTGGTCGTGTCCCACTCGGTCACGCCGTCGAAACCGACGACGCCGGCGATGGTCCGTGCGATCTCCTCGATCGTGACGTCGGTGCCCGTGCCGACGTTGACCTGCTCGGGTCCGTCGTAGTGCTCCATGAGGTGCAGCACGGCGGACGCCAGGTCGTCAGCGTGCATGAACTCGCGCCGAGGGGTTCCGGTGCCCCAGTTCGTCACCGACGGAGCGCCGGCCGCGGCTGCTTCGTGGTAGCGGCGGATCAGGGCCGGCAGCACGTGGGATCCCTCGGGCGAGAAGTTGTCGTTGGGCCCGTAGAGGTTGGTGGGCATCGCGCTGATCCACGGCAGTCCGTACTGGCGACGCACCGCCTGGACGTGCAGTATGCCCGCGATCTTGGCGATCGCGTAGGCATCGTTGGTCGGCTCGAGGTGACCCGTCAGCAACGAGTCCTCCGCGATCGGCTGCGCGGCGAACTTGGGATAGATGCACGACGATCCCAAGAAGATGAGCCGTTGCACCCCGTGCTGACGAGCTGCATCCAGGACGTTGAGCTGGATGCGCATGTTGTCACTCAGGAAGTCGACCGGGAAGGTCTTGTTGGCCATGATGCCGCCGACCTTGGCTGCCGCCAGAGCGACGTAGGCCGGTTTCGTCTCGGCGAAGAAGTCGAACGTGGCCTCGCGATCCATCAGGTTCAGCTCAGCGGAGGTCCGTCCGACGACGTCGGTGAAACCCTCGGCTTCGAGGTGTCGCTTGATGGCGGAGCCCACCAGCCCTCGATGCCCCGCGACGTAGAACGTCGCGTTGCGATCCAGCGGTGCTGGAGCGAAGTCGACGCCGTCCGTCACTTCGTCCCCCACGACTCGAGCCGCACGGTGTCGACCCAGGGCCGTCCGGCATGCTTCACCGCTTCGAGGTCCGCGTCCACCATGAGTCTGGCCAGCTCGCGTCCGTCGACGGTGGCCTTCCACCCCAGCTTCTCGTGGGCCTTGGACGGGTCGCCGATCAGAGCATCGACCTCGGTGGGCCGCAGGTAGCGCTCGTCGAACTTCACGTACTCCTCCCAGTCGAGCCCCGCGTGGGAGAAGGAGATCTCCAGGAACTCGCGCACCGTGATGCCGACGCCGGTGGCCAGCACGAAGTCCTCTGGCTCGTCGACCTGCAGCATGCGCCACATTCCCTCGATGTACTCGGCGGCGTACCCCCAGTCGCGCACGGCGTCGAGGTTTCCCATGAACAGCTCCCGCTGGGTGCCCTCCTTGATCGCTGCCACCGCGCGGGTGATTTTGCGGGTCACGAAGGTCTCGCCTCGACGAGGAGACTCGTGGTTGAACAGGATGCCGTTGACCGCGAACATGTCGTAGGCCTCGCGGTAGTTCTTGGTGATCCAGTAGCTGTAGAGCTTCGCTGCGGCGTACGGAGACCGAGGGTAGAAAGGCGTCTCCTCGTCCTGCGGCGGCGGAGTCGCGCCGTACAGCTCGGACGATGACGCCTGGTAGAACCGCGGGCGCACCTTCGAGGCACGAATCGCCTCCAGCAGACGCACCGTGCCCGTGCCGGTCGTGTCCGCGGTGTGCTCGGGCTCGTCGAAGGACACGCGGACGTGCGACTGAGCTGCGAGGTTGTAGACCTCGTCCGGCTGCACCTCGTTCAGCAACGTCACCAGCCGCACACCATCGGACAAGTCGCCGTAGTGAAGGTGGAGCTTGACACCCTGATCGTGAGGATCCTCGTACAGGTGATCGATCCGATGGGTGTTGAACGTCGAGGCACGACGGATCAGACCGTGAACTTCATACCCCTTGGCGAGCAGCAGCTCGGCAAGGTAGGAACCATCCTGACCCGTGATTCCCGTGATCAGCGCAACCTTGGACATTCGACCTCACCAGTTCTTCGAGTCACGTAGACGCTCGTATGTTGAATCCACGACGCTAGCAGCCCCGCGCGAGCCTCCGTCGACGCAGTCGAGCGCCGTGCGGACGAACGGTGACGACGGTTCAGCGTGGATCGGCGCTGCCGGGTACGAGGTCGGCCTCCGGCGCCCCGAACGAGCGACCGCGCTCCCAGGCGATGACGAGCCCGAACGCGACCAGGACGACCATCCAGCCGACGACCGCGTCGACGACCCAGTGGTTGCCGGTGCCGATGATCACGACCGACATCGTGAAGGCGTACGCCAGCCCCATCAGCTGCACGATCTTGGGCACGCCGGCCATGATGAGGACGATCGCGACCCACAGCGACCAGCCGGCGTGCAGCGACGGGAACGCCGCCAGGTCGTTGGTGATGTCGCCCATGCCCTTGGGGGCCGAGCCGTTGGCGCTCCACCAGCCGATGTTGGAGTGGAGGCTCAGGATGTCGTGATAGCCGAACTGGACCAGGCGCGGCGGCGCGGTCGGCATCAGCAGGTAGAAGCCGAGGCCGATCAGCGAGGCCCCCACCAGCGCACGGCGAGCCGTCACGTAGAGCGGACGGCTGCGACGGTAGAGCCAGATCAGGACGCCCAAGGTGACGAAGTAGTGGGTCGTGGCATACCAGTAGCTGCTCGCGACGCCGATCCACTGGTGGTCGAAGAAGATCTGGTTGAGCCACGACTCGATGTCGATGCGCCACGACTTCTCGAACGTGAGGATGTCGAGCGCACGGCCGCGAGCCGGTGCGAACGCGGTGTCGGCGAACGTGCGTGACACGACGTAGCCGACGTAGAGGATGGCGATGAGCGCGATCTCGACGCCGGCTCGTCCGACGGCGGGCAGCACCGCCGCGGCGCGCGACCGCTCGACACGATCAACTTGATGTGTCGTGTGCGTCGTCCGCGGCATCGCGCCTCCTGTGGGCCCCTGGTCATCACCGTCAGACGGCGTCCAGGTCGACCGTCCGGTGTCATTCTCCGGATCACTGCTCAGCCACCGCAACCAGTGATCACCCTGAATTGTTCCCCGAGCGACCCAAGTTCGCGACCCATCACACGATACTGCCTGTCACCTCCGACGCTTGAACAGGTTCTTGACGAGCTCACGGGCGAGGGTCCGGCCGGCCTCGCCCACGGCCCGGTCGATCGGCGACATCCTCTGCGAACGCCGCGACGTGCGGGGCGCCCGGCGGGGGGCGCGCCGCTCGAGCCGCTCGGCCTCCTTGCGGACGCGAGCGTCCTCGGCGTCCCGCTGCGACACGGCAGAGTCGGCCGCCTCCTTCTCCGCCAGGATCTCGCTGGCCGACCGCGGGTCGGTCGCAGCGCCGTACTTCGTCGCCAGCGCAGAGCCGGAGACCGAGGCGGCGATCTGCTCGGGCGGCGTGGGGTCCATCGACCCCTGAGGGGCTCGCAGGCGCGTCCAGGCGACGGGTGTGGGGGCGCCCTTGTCGCTCATGACTGTGACGATCGCCTCACCGATGCCGAGCGACGTCAGCACCTCTTCGAGGTCGTACGTCGTGGTGGGGTACGTCGACACGGTCGCTCGTAGCGCCTTGGCCGCATCCGGCGTGTGCGCCCTCAGCTGGTGCTGCACCCGTGACCCGAGCTGGGCGAGCACGTCGCTCGGGACGTCCTTCGGCGTCTGCGTGACGAAGAAGATGCCGACCCCCTTCGAGCGGATCAGCCGGACGGTCTGGGTGATCGTCTTCACGAAGTCGTCGGACGCGTCGGCGAACAACAGGTGCGCCTCGTCGAAGAAGAACACCAGCTTCGGCTTGTCGGAGTCGCCGACCTCGGGCAGCTCGTCGAAGAGCCGGCCGAGCAGGTACATCAGGAACGTCGAGAACAGGGCGGGCTTGTCCTGGACGCCGGGCACCTCCAGCAGCGACACGATGCCGCGGCCGTCCGGGGCCGTGCGCAGGAAGTCGGACACGTCGATCTCGGGCAGGCCGAAGAACTCGTCGGCACCCTCGTCGGCGAAGCCGATCAGCTCGCGCAGGATGACGCCGACCGTCGCCGACGACAGCCCGCCGAGGCCCTTGAGCTCGGCCTTGCCGGCGCCGCTCGTCAGGTGGGTCAGGACGGCCCGCAGGTCGCCCAGGTCGACCAGCGGGAGGGACGCCGTACGGGCGTAGTGGAACACCAGCCCCAGCGACGACTCCTGCGTCGCGTTGAGGCCGAGCACCTTCGAGAGCAGCGTCGGCCCGAACGCCTCGACCGTGGCGCGGACCGCCAGGCCCATGCCGACGCCGCCGAGCGCGTAGTACTCGGTCGGCGAGGCGACCGGTCGCCAGTCCTGCCCGATGCTGCTGGTACGCGCGAGCAGCTTGTCGTCGGGCACGCCGGCCGTGGCGATGCCCGACAGGTCGCCCTTGATGTCGGCGGCGAAGACCGGCACCCCGTTCGCCGAGATCTGCTCGGCGAGCACCTGCAGCGTCTTGGTCTTGCCGGTGCCGGTGGCGCCGGCGACGAGGCCGTGCCGGTTGAGCATCGCCAGCGGGATGCGGATCTGGGCGGAGGGGACGGGCACGAGGTCGGGCGGGGTGCCGTCGAGCAGGGCCCCCATCTCGATCGCCACGCCGTCGAAGGAGTAGCCCGCGGTGACGACGTCGATGATCTCGCTCCGCGGACCCGCGGCGTCGGACACGCCGGTGACCGTGGTCACCGGCACCGTCTGAGCGGCGGCGGCAGCGACGGCCGCGAGCTCGTCGGCCCGCTTCTGCGCGGCCTGCGCCGCTGCCAGCGCCTCAGCGGCTGCTCGCGCCGCTTCGTCCGCGGCGGCCTTGGCGTCGTCGCTCGTCGTCATGTCGTCAGGCTACCGCCGGACGGGGTGGCGACTGCTTACACTGAACCGGTGATCTTCAGGAGGGTGAGCGAGGGGCGCCCCTATCCGGAGCACGGGCTGACACAGAGCTCGTGGGCCGAGATCTCCCCCTCCCAGGTGCGACTGGACGACCTCACGACCACCAAGACCACGCTCGACCTCGAGCACCTGCTCGACGACGACTCCACCTACTTCGGCGACCTGTTCGCCCACGTCGTCAGCTGGCGCGGCGAGCTGTTCCTCGAGGACGGGCTGCACCGAGCCCTGCGGGCCGCCCTCCAGCAGCGCAACATGCTGCACGCCCGCGTGCACACGATCGGCAAGCACGCATGAGGACCGGACTGAGGGTGCTGACCCTGACCGTCGCGGTCGCCGTCTTCCTGGTCGGCGGCGTCAGCGGCTTCATGCTGCTCACCGCAGGCACGGGCGACCCGGCCCCCGCGGCGCCCAGCTGCAAGAACGAGGTCATCACGGCCGGCAACCCGATCGACAGCAACGTCGTCATGGTCAACGTCTTCAACGCCTCGGCCCGCTCGGGCCTGGCGAACCGAGCCCAGCTCGACCTGCAGAAGAACGGCTTCCGCGGCGGCCAGATCGGCAACAGCGAGAGCGCGACCAAGCCCAAGCGCGTCGCGATCCTCACCAACGACCCCGACGACCCCCGGGTCGCGCTCGTGGCCGCGCAGTTCAAGGACAAGGTGCAGTACGCAGCGCCCGACATCTCGGTCGACGACGGCATCATCGTCGTGGTCGGCGACGACTACCGAGGCGTCAAGACGGACGCCACCACGACGACGACCGGCGACAAGGACATCACGGTCTGCGTGCCGGTCGTCCAGGCGGTGCCGGCCGCCTAGCGCGAGTCGCGCCCCCAGCCCGCCAGACGGCCGAACCGTCCGACGGCTCGCAGCCGGGCCTCGGTCTCCTCGCGGACCGAGCGCTCGGCCACGATGAGCAGGTCGTCGCGGACGGCGATACGGTCGGTGCGGTGCGGCACGAAGGTGCGGTCGTCGCGCACGATCAGCGAGATCGACGCACCGACCGGCAGCCGCAGCTCGCCGACCTCGACTCCTGCCAGGCGCGAGCCCGACGGCACCCTGATCTGCAGCAGGTCGGCCGACACCCGCTCGAGCGGCGCCGCCTCGACCTCGACGTCGCGGGCCGCGTCGGTGAGCACCCCGCAGGCCGCTGCGAGCTGCGCCAGCGGAGCCGCCTGGACGAGCGTGTAGATCACGACCGCCACGAACACCACGTTGAACAGGTCGCGCGAGCCGGCGAGGTGGGCCGAGAGCGGAATGGTGGCCAGGACGATCGGCACGGCGCCCCGCAGGCCCGCCCACCCCACGAAGACCTGCTCGCGAGCACTGCGGCCGAACCACGCCGCACAGGCCATGACGGTCAGCGGCCGAGCGACGAAGGTCAGGATCGCGCCCACCACGAGCCCGTGCCACACGTGCCACCACTGCAGCTCGGCGGGACTCGCCAGCAGGCCGAGCATCACGAACAGGCCGATCTGCGCGAGCCAGCCGATGCCCTCCACGAACGACCGGGTGGCGGTGCGGTGCGGCAGCTCGGCATTGCCGAGGATGAGGGCGGCCACGTACACCGCGGCGAACCCGCTGGCGTGCACGCCGGCGGCAGCGCCGTAGGCGAGCACCGTGAAGGCGAAGACCACGAGCGGGTAGAGGCCCGACGCCGGGAGGGCGACCCGTCGCAGCAGGTAGGCCCCCAGCCAGCCGATCGCGATGCCGATGAGCGCACCCACGACGAGCTCGAAGACGATCAGCCCGACGAGGTAGCCGATGCCCTTGTCGGCGACCTCCCCCGCGCTGATCGCGACGACCAGCACCACGATGGGGGCGTCGTTGAGCCCCGACTCGGCCTCGAGCGATCCGGTCACCGACGACTTGAGCGGCACCGTCCGCAGCACCGAGAACACCGCGGCGGCGTCGGTCGGCGTCAGCACCGCGGCGATGAGCACGGCCAGCTCCCACTCCATGCCGAGCAGCAGGTGGGCGCCGAGCGCGACCACCAGCACGCTGATCGCCGAGCCGAGGGTCGCCAGCAGCAGCCCGTAGCCGAGGTTGGGCCGGACGTGCTCCCACTTGGTGGTCAGACCGCCCTCGGCCAGGATCAGCACCAGGCCGCCGAAGCCCAGCGCGTGGGCCAGCTCGACGTCGGCGAACTCGATGCCGAGCCCCGAGCTGCCCAGCAGCAGGCCGAGACCCAGGTACACGAGCAGCGACGGCAGGCCGATGCTGACGGACAGGCGGACGGCGAGGATCGCGAGGATCAGCACTCCCGAGCCGACCAGGAGGTAGCGGTCGAGATCATGGACGTCCACAAAGACCCCTTCCATGGGCTCGGCCGAGTGCCGATTCTATCGGTCCCGCCGTCTGCTCCCGACCGGTTCGAGTGGCGGTGGACACCGCCCTCGGATTGGCTGGCATCGTGGACCGACGCAGCGCACTGACCCTCATGGCGGCCGGCGTGCTGACTGCGTGCACGACGCGCGGCACGTCCGAGGGCGACAGCGCCGCGGCTCGACGGGAGGACGACATGGAGACGATCCGCTACGGCGACGACCCCTCGCAGTGGGGCGAGCTCAGCCGCCCCGCGGGGACGTCGAAGGGCGGCGTGGTCGTCATCCACGGCGGCTTCTGGCGCGACCGGTACGACCTGTCGCTGGGCCGCCCTCTGGCGGCATCGCTGGTGGCCGAGGGATGGACGGCGTTCAACATCGAGTACCGCCGCGTGGGCAATGGCGGCGGGTGGCCGCAGACGTTCGACGACGTCGCCTCGGCGATCGACGCCCTGGCCGACGTCGACGACCTCGACACCTCGACGGTGATCACGCTGGGGCACTCCGCGGGCGGCCACCTCGCGGTGTGGGCGGCAGGGCGTCCGCAGCTGACCGGGTCGGCCTGGGCGTCGCCGACCGTGCCCGTGACGGCGGCCGTCTCGCAGGCCGGGGTGCTCGACCTGGCGGCGGCGACCGCCGACGACCTGGGCGACGGGGCCGTGCAGCGCTTCATGGGCGGCACCGTCGACGCGCGCTACGCCCAGGCCGACCCGGCGGCGGCGATCCCTCTGTCGGTGCCGGTCCGATGCATCCACGGGACGTCCGACACCACCGTCCCCCTCAGCCAGTCGACCGAGTACGTCGCCAGGGCCAAGGCGGCCGGAGCCGACGCCGAGCTGACGGAGGTCGAGGGCGACCACTTCGTCGTCATCGACCCGGGCTCACGTGCGTGGTCGCTCACGCTCGAGCTGCTGGCCGAGCTCGGGCAGCGCTAGCCGCACGACCGCTGGCCGCACGACGAAGGGCGCACGACGAAGGGCGCACCGACCAGCGTGTGGTCGATGCGCCCTTCAGGATGTGCTCGATACGGGTGCTGCTCAGTGCTTGAAGGCGTCCTTGACGTTCTCGCCCGCGCTCTTGAGGTCGGACTTGGTCTGATCGCCCTTGCCCTCGGCCTCGAGCGACTCGTCGTCGGTCGCCTTGCCCGTGGCCTCCTTGAGCTTGCCCTTGGCGTCTTCGGCTGCGTTGCTGATCTTGTCTCCGAGTCCCATGGGGGGCTCCTTTCGTCGACTGATGCACCTAGTACCCCTCGCCCCCGATGTCATGCACCCGTCTCACTGAGACTGCGCTGAGTCCCCCGGTGTCGCCTCGTGGTGCCGACGACCGTACGTGCGACGGTCCTCCTTCATCTCGGCCTCGAACAGGTGGGGACGACCGCCGACCAGCTCGTCGCGAGCCGACTGCTCGTGTGCCTTGAAGGCGGCGTAGTAGCCGGCGTCGTACTCCTCGACCACCTGGAACGACCAGCGCCCCTCGAGGATGTTGCGGCCCACCAGGTCGGTCTCGACGGCGTCGGCGATCGCATCGTGCCCTGCCTCGCGCAGCAGGCCGACGGCCTCGCCGAGGGCCAGGTCGGCCGTGCCGCAGCGACGATGGAAGGCGTAGAGGTGTCCCCGCGCCTCCTCGACGGTCTCCAGCGCCTCGCTCAGCTTGCCGAGGGCCTCGACCGTCGCATCGCTGACGTCAGGGGGCCGCACGTGCCGGGCATCGGGTCCGTCGCTCATCCCCTCACGCTAGGCCGGTTCGCGGGTGGCGGCACGCCAGGCGTCCTGCCGCGTCGCCTTCTCCGCGTACAGCCGGTCGTCGGCCCGTCCGAGCATCGACTCGGCGGACTCGTGCGGCATGGCCATCGCCACGCCCGCGGACCACCGACCGGGCGAATCCTCGTTGAGCCGCAGGACGATCGCCTGCGCCTGCTCGAGCGACGTCCGCGGCAGGACGAGCAGGAACTCGTCACCGCCTGTGCGTCCGATCGCGTCGTGGTGGCGGACACCGTCGATCCAGTGACGGGTGACGACCTCGAGCATCTCGTCGCCGGCCTGGTGCCCATGCGTGTTGTTGACCTCGCGCAGCCCGTCGATGTCGATCGCGACGACCGAGATGGGCGAACCCCGGCGGGACGCCCGCGCGAGCTCGCGCTCCAGCACCTCGGTGATGCCGCGCCGGTTCATCGTGCCGGTCAGGGGGTCGGTGCGCGCAAGACGATCCATGCGCAGCTTGATGCGAGAGAAGACCTCGGTCGCGACCACGGCCTGGATGACGATCGAGGCGGCGAAGGGGAGCAGCGACGCCTGGTCGTGGTGCGCGATCGCGACCAGCCACCACGACGCGCCCAGGTAGAGCACCACCCTGCCCGCCAGCGGGTGGAGGAACCAGATCACGTAGACGCCGACGATCGGCAGCACGGTCCCGTTGGCGAAGGCTCCGAGCATCAGGTGCGTCGTCCAGGTCAGGCACCCGACGATGATCAGCTGGACCGCCGTCATGGCCAGGGCCTCCGCCTGGGAGAACCTCGATCCGCGGCAGAGCGTCCACACGAAGAAGGCGATCGCAAGCACCGCCAGCGACGTGATGACCCAGCGCGGGTTCTTGCCCGGCTGCCAGGCGACGGCCCCTGCGAACAGCAGCACCGAGCCGCTGCCGTACATCGCTGCCGTGGCCGCTGTCAGCGGTGGCAGCCCGAGCAACGGCCTGGCCAGCCGCAGTGAACTCAACTCCATGACAATCTCCCTGGCGAGATCCTAGGAGCGTCCCGGGGCGGCCGCGAGGAGTTTCGGCAGAACCACCCGTCCGAGCCAGGGGAGCTAGTCCGAAGTGACCTCGACGGCGTGGGCCATTCGATCGATCGCGTCGGTCAGGATGCCCGGCGACGTCGCGAAGTTGAGTCGGACGTGACCTGCGCCACCGAATCCGAACGTCGGGCCCGAGTTGAGCGCGACCCGTCCGTGGTCGAGGAAGACCGCGGCCGGATCGTCCCCCAGCCCCAGCTCGCGACAGTCGAGCCACGCCAGGTAGGTGGCCGCGCCCCGCCCCCACCGCACCTGCGGCAGGCGCTCGTCGAGCAGGTCCGCGAGCAGCCGCCGGTTGTCGGCCAGGTCGGCCACCACGGCGTCGAGCCAGGTGCCGCCCTCGCGCAGCGCGACCGTGTGCGCCAGCATCCCGAGGTGGCTCGGACCGTGGGACACGATCTCCGGCAGGCGCCGAAGGTCTGCCGCGGCCCGCTCCCCCGCGACGATGACCGCCGCCTTGAGCCCCGCAAGATTCCAGGCCTTGGCCGCCGACGTCACGACGAAGGCGTCCTCGGCACCGTCCACGCTCAGGTAGGGGACGAATCCCTGCGGCACGAGGGGGCCGTGGATCTCGTCGACGACCACGCGCACGCCGTGCTCGTGAGCGAGGGCCGCCACGCCGGCGAGCTCGTCCCGGGTGTGCGCCACCGCGGTCGGGTTGTGGGGGTTGCACAGCAGGTAGGTGACCGAGTCGCCCATCGACCGCGCCCGCACGAAGGCAGCCCCCAGCGCGTCGAGGTCGAGGCGGCCGTCCTG
>JBEVGQ010000099.1:0-11629 GCA_040511655.1 Aeromicrobium sp.
CGCCACTGGGGCGGTGCCGGCGCTCTGTGTCTGACCCTGTGAGGGCCCGGGCAGGCGGAACGAATCAGTCGCCGGGGAGCGCGGCGGCCGATGGTCCGTGGGTCTCGAGCCATCGACCAGCGCGGCGGTGATACTTGATGATGCCCTTGTACTCGGCCATGTCGTCGGGAAGCTCCAGCAGCACAGACGCCATCCGTCGCCGCCACGGATCGACGGTGGCCACGGCGCTCAGTGGAAGCATGTGGGTGCGGATCAAGAACATGATCGCCCCGGACTCCGGCAGGCGAATCAGGTGCTGCACCTCGGTCCGAAGATGAACCATGCGGCCGAACTCCTCGTCGTCGCTCGCCTGGATCGTTGCCCGGTCAGGACCCCACTCGGGGTAGATGTCGGTCGACACGTCGAGTCGACGTCCGATCGTCATGGTCCAGTTGGTCCGACGGAACATCTCGCCAGGCTGCAGGCGCTTCAGGAACTCGTGGGCTCGCGTGATGACCCCGGTCTCGCGGATCCGCGGAACCGGCCCGTGGATCTCGAGGAAGCTCATGCCGACGTCGAAGGAGAAGGACCAGTCCGCCGCGAATGTCACGACACCCGCATCCCCCCACAGCGAATCGTCCCGCTGGTCGAGCAGGACGATGTCCTCCTGCACCTGGGTCGCTATGTAGGCGAGTGGTTCCATCGGGAGTGTCGACTCGTCACCCATGACGAACTGTTGGACCAGACCGAGGCGGTCGTTCGTCCAGGTCCAGACATCGTCCTCGCAGGTGAGGGACATCGACCCCGAGTACGCGATGCTCATCTCGCGCATGAGGGTCACCATGGCGTCCCATGCGGCAGGTCGCATGTGCGGCAGCACGGCATGACGAGACGGGTCGGCCGCGAGGATCGCGCGCCGCTCGGCCAGCTCACGTTCGTACTCGGCATCGATGTCGATGACGGCATCGCCCCACTGCCCCGCAGACGTCTGCACGGGGGTCCGGGCCGGCTCGACGTTCGTCGAGTAGCGGTAGTGGTCGGCCGGGAATGGGAAGGGAAATCTCTCGATCAGCTCGCGTGATACGTCGGTGGTGGTCACAGCGGAATCTCCAGCTTCTGGCCGGCCGCGCGGGACACGCAGCACATCATGGTGGTGTTGGTTTCTTTCTCCCGGGCCGACAGGTACAGGTCGCGGTGGTCGACGGCGCCGGCCGACACCGGGATGCGGCACTCGCCGCACACTCCTTGTCGGCACATGTTGGGGACCTCGATGCCTCGTTCCTGCAGTGCCGACAACA
The DNA here is from genome assembly GCA_040511655.1 of Aeromicrobium sp. Lineage (GTDB taxonomy): Bacteria > Actinomycetota > Actinomycetes > Propionibacteriales > Nocardioidaceae > Aeromicrobium. The sequence continues at coordinate 1,278 of JBEVGQ010000099.1, forward strand.
GGGTCGTCCCAGACGGAACCGTCAGGGTGCGCTTCGACGCCGTGAGGTTCACCTCGAACGGTGTTCCCGGGTCGAGGGCTCCAGCGCTGAATCTCTCGAGATGCAGGCGCGAGGGGGGCCATCCCATCGCTTCGGCCCGCTGGCAGACGTGCTCCATGAGGCCTGCTGGGCCGCAGATGTACAGGTGGGTGCCGATGGGCTGCTCGGCCAGGACGGTGTCGAGTCGCGCAGTGAAGGTAGCCGGATCGGTGAACAGCTCCAGTCCGTCGCCGGCCAGGGCCTCGAGGTCTTCGACATGGGCACCGAAGCCTGCGCGGTACGTGTAGAGCACCTGTACCTGGCGTTGCCAGCGACGGGCGGCACGCAGGTGAGAGACGATAGGTGTCACGCCGACGCCGCCGGCGATCATCAGGTGACGCGATGCCACCGCCGCCGGCGCGAAGGCGCTGCGAGGTGCAGAAGCAGCCACATGGGAACCCACGACGAGCTCGTCGTGGATCCAGCGTGACCCTCCCATTCCGTCGGCGAGGCGCAGCACGGAGATTCGGTAGGTCGTCGGAGCGATGCTCTCACCGGTGAGGGAGTACGCATTCGACCGTGGACCGCATTCGATGACGAGGTGGCTCCCCGGGGTGAAGGACGGCAGGACTGCGCCGTCCTCGCGGCCGAGGACGAGGCTGCGGATGGCGGGGATCGAGTCGTCGACCTCGAGCACGCGGAGGTTGAGTCTGTCCATGGAGCTCATGCCTGCTCGGCGTCGGACATGAAGCCCATGTAGGCCCCGTGTCGGCGCGAGACGTGGTGGTACACGAGAAGGTTGCGCCCGCACCCACGGCAACCGACAGTCTCACCGATGCCGACGTCGCTGGTCGTCCGGGTCGTGCAGTGGCTGCACAGGACCGTTCGCGACCTGTCGTCGACGGAGGCGACTTGGATCTCGTCGTCCATGAGCCCGGCTCGCACGGCTCGCGCCCGCAACGCCAGGCAGTCATCGGCCGGCCCGATCAGCTTGAGGCGCCAGCCGACAGCCGCGGACGCGAGCTCGGCTTCGAGAACTGGCTCTGCCTCCGTGAAGCCCGCTGACTGGTGCAACGTCGCTCGTCCCGGGCCGACGACGGACTCGAGTGCCTCCAACCAGTCGCGACCGAGCTCCAGAGCAGCAGGACCGATTGCGAAGACGGCGAATCGCCGCCCTTCGACATCCAGGTCGGGAATGGCGGCGGCGGAGGCCCAGGAAGGCACGCTGGTGTGGACGAGATCGGGCATGAGGGTGAGCCGACCGTCGTCAGAGCAGATCGGCAGAGCGATGGCCGGTGTAGAACGCCAACGCCTTGTCGGGTGTGCTGAAGTGGATTCTGGATCCCTTCGGGAAGAAGATCACATCCTTGGCCCTCGCCACCTGGCTCTGACCGGTCTCGCGATTCTCCAGGAGAAACTCCCCTTCCAGCACGACCTTCATCTCGTCGTACTCGTAGACGTAGAGCAGGGGCTCGTCGGTGTGCTTGAGCTCGAAGTAGCCGCAGCACATCTCGCTGCCGTCGGGGTTCGAGAAGGTGTCGCCGATGAATCCCTGGGTGCTTCCGACGTTCATGGCCGGCAGGTTCTCGAAGGCGTCCGAGGTGACGCGAAACGGCAGGGGAGCGGATGTGTCAGGTGTCGACATGTGATGACCTAATTTCCTAGTGGAAGACTTTGTCTTCTATTAGGAAACCGCTGTGTTGTTTCAAGCGGATCACACACCCGTTGCTGTTCGGTCAAACGTGCCCGATCCGTGGCCGGGTCGGGCGTCGAGCCGGAGGCCGCTGAGGTCAGATCGTGCTGTCCGGGAACGCGATGACGGAGAGGAACCGGATGGGCAGCTCGTCGAGGCGCACCGGGCCGTGCGCGCCCTCGCCGTCGAACTGCAGTGAGTCGCCGGGGCCAAGCTCGTACGTCTCGCGCCCATGTCCGTAGACCATCCGGCCATCGAGCACGTGGATGAACTCGGTGCCGGGGTGCTGGAACAGCGGGTAGGTACGGCTGTCCTCGGTGAGGGTGACCATCAGCGACTCGAGGCGCTTGTGCTGGCCGCGCAGTGCGCCGAGCGACTCGTACTCGTGCCCGGACTTGGTGCCGTTGCGGGCGATGCGCGGGCCGCCGCCCGCCGGGGTGTGGACGGCTTCGCGCTCGGCGTCGGCACCGCGCAGCAGCGCTGTGACCGGCACGTCGAGCCCCGACGCGAGTCGTTGCAGGGTCGCGAGGCTGCACGACGTCTGGGCGTTCTCGATCTTGGACAGCATCGCCTTGGAGATGCCGATGTGGGCGGCCATGTCGGCAACCGACAGGCCTTCGGCGAAGCGCAGGTGCCGGACGTTGACGGCGATGGCCTGCTCGAGGCCCAGGGCGTCGACCGACTCGGACGGGTCACGGTCGCGGGCGCTGCCCGCGGCGTTGCGTAGCAGCGGCTCGTCGGCGGTCATCCGGTCATGCTACCGGCGCAGGAGATCCTCGAGGACGTCCGCGAGCGCCTGCGCGCCCGCTTCGGCATCGCCGTCCTCGACGTGCTCCTCGGGCGAGTGCGACACCCCCGTGGGGTTGCGCGTGAAGAGCATCGCCGTCGGCACCCGCGCCGCCAGCACACCCGCGTCGTGCCCAGCCCCCGTCGCCAGCACCGGAGCATCCGGGAGGACGGTCGAGAGCCGGTCGCGCAGGTGCGGGTCGAAGCTGACCGAGCCGCTGTACGACTCCTCGACGAGGTCGACGGTGCAGCCTTCTCCCGCAGCGATCTGCACGCTGGCCTCGCGGATGCGCTCGACCAGCGCAGCAGTCACGGCGTCGTCGGGATGCCGGACGTCGAGCCACACGTCGACCCGCGACGCGATGACGTTGGTGCCGCCCGGCACCGGCACGATACGTCCCACCGTCGCGCGAGCGCCGTCGACGCTGCGGGCGGCATCGCGCACCGCGACGACGATCATGCCGGCCGCGACCATGGGGTCCCTGCGGTCGACCATCAGTGTCGCGCCAGCGTGATTGCCCTCGCCCGAGATCGTCAGCCGCCAACGACCGTGACCCAGGATCGTCGAGCCGATCGCCACCGGCTGCGCGAGATCTACCAGGCCGCGTCCCTGCTCCACGTGCAGCTCGACGAAGGCACCGATGCGGCCGATGGCCTCGTCGTCGCGACCCAAGCGGGAGGCGTCGATGCCGACGCGGGCGAGCGCGTCCGCCAGCGACACCCCGTCCCCGTCACGCAGTCCCCGTGCCCGCTCGGGGGTGACTGCCCCGGTCATGAGCTGCGATCCCAGACAGGCGAGGCCGAACCGTCCGCCCTCCTCCTCGGGGAACGCGACGACGGCCAGCGGGCGGTCGGGCTCGAGGCCGCGGGCGTCCAGCAGGTCGACGGCGGCGAGGGACGAGGCCACGCCGAGCGGCCCGTCGAACTCGCCACCGCCGGGCACCGAGTCGAGGTGGCTGCCGGTGACGACGGCATCGTCGAGGCTGCCGCCACGGCCCGGTCGCCAGGCCCAGATGGCACCGTTGCGATCGGTCTCGACGTCCATCGAGCGGCGGCTCGCCTCGGCGACGAACCACTCGCGCAGGCTCATCTCGTCGTCGGTGTACGCGAACCGGGAGTAGCCGCCACGTTGCTGGTCGCGGCCGATGTCGCGGATGTCCGACAGCAGGTCGGTGACGGGCGTGGACTGCTCGGTCATGAGATCTCCTGGTCGAGGTGGATGCGCACGTCGGCCACGAAGATCTCGAGGTCGACGGACTCGGTGGTGCCGGGCAGCTGTCGACCGTCCGGCGTCCGCAGGACGACCTCGGAACGACACGAGCCCCGGCGGGTCATGACGTTGAGTGCCGATGTCGGCATCGCCAGAGCCACGCTGACGTCGGACTCGCCGGCGAACGAGACCCGGTCACCGGCCTCGAGCGCGGCCACCTGGCCGTCGATGCTCAGCCGCAGCGGGCCGAGCGCGACGAGGGTGCGGTCCATGCCCGGGAACGTGGAGAACTCCACGTCGTGGTCGAGCGTCGCGACGCTGATGCGCCAGCTCGTCGAGTCGTCGGGGTCGGTGCCGGCGGCCAGCTCGCGGGTCGATCCGAGGCCGTTGCGCCAGGCGGTCGGCGCAACGGCCCGTGGGTCCAGCATCAGCGCATCTCACCGGCCCCGACGTACGGGTGCAGGCTCGTGAGCGGCGCGCCCTCGGCGAAGCGGCTGAGGCGGAAGTCGTGTGCGGGAACGTCCGGATCGGTGCTGTCGCCCTCGAGCACGAGGTCGGCCACCAGGTCGCCGACGGCTGGGCTGATCTTGAAGCCGTGACCTGCGAAGCCCGCGCACAGCACGAGCCCCTCGACGCCGCCGACGGGGCCGATGACGGGGTTCCAGTCGGGCGGGACGTCGTAGACGCCCGCGTACGTGTGGGTCACCGACGGGTCGGGGAAGCCCGGGAACCGGTGGATCAGCTTCTCGGCGTACTTCTCCACGCTCGAGTCGGCCGCGATGTTCGAGTACTTGTCGGGGTCGACGAACTTGTGCATGAAGTCGGCGTGGTCGCTGTTGCCGACGAGGAACTGGCCCGCTCCCTCGAGCCGGCAGTACTGCAGGCTGACGAGGTCGGAGACCACCGGCAGGTCGGGCAGCGGCTCGCCGGTGTCGACGATGATCAGCTCGGACCGGTACGCCTCGACGGGGAAGTCGATGCCGAGCCCCGCGAGCAGGCCGGCCGACCACCACCCGGCCGCCACGATCACGAGGTCGGCGTCGACGACCTCGCCGGTCTCGAGCTCGACGCCGGTCGTGCGGTCGCCCTCGGTGAGGATGCGTGCGACGGGCGTGTTCTGCCGGATCTTCGCGCCGTGCGCGCGTGCCTTCTGCCCGTAGTGCAGCGCCAGCTGGGTCGCGTCGGCGAACCCGCCGCGCGGCTCGTACGAGGCGCTTGCGACGTCGTCGACGTTCATCTGGGGCCACATCGCGGCCAGCCTGTCGGTGTCGATCAGGTCGACCTCGATGCCCAGGCCCTGGTGCATCGCGGTGTTGTCCTTCAGCGGGCCGACATTCTCCTCGCCCACGATCACGGTGTAGCCGACCTGTCGGAAGCCGACCTCGGCGCCCAGCTGCTCGAACACCGGGACGCTCTTCCAGGCCATCGCGGCGATGGACGGCACGCCGTAGTGGGCGCGCACGATGCCGCTGGACTTGCCGGTGCCGCCGCCGGCGAGCTGGTGGCGCTCGAGCACCAGGACGTCGCTCAGCCCGCGCTCGGTGAGGGCGCGCGCGATCGACAGCCCGATCAGGCCGCCGCCGACCACGACGGCCTTCGTCGCGGTCACAGCCCGCCTCCGGTCTGCCCGGGGATCCACGAGGTGCCCGCGAGCGGGACCCTCGCCATGGCGGCGGCCTCGATCGAGATCGCGACCAGGTCCTCGGGCTCGAGGTGCTGCAGGTGCGCCTTGCCGCAGGCACGGGCGATCGTCTGCGCCTCCATCGTCAGCACGCGGATGTAGTTGGCCAGGCGACGTCCGCCCTCGACGGGGTCGAACCGCTCCTGCAGCTCGGGGTCCTGCGTCGTGATGCCGGCCGGGTCCTTGCCCTCCTGGAAGTCGTCGTACGAGCCGGCCGAGGTGCCGAGCGCTTCGTACTCGGCCTGCCAGCGCGGGTCGTTGTCCCCGAGCGCGATGAGCGCCGCGGTGCCGATCGCGACGGCGTCGGCACCGAGCGCCATGGCCTTCGCGACGTCCGCACCGGTCCGGATGCCGCCGGAGACGATCAGCTGCACCTTGCGGTGCACGCCCAGCTCCTGAAGCGCCTGGACGGCCTGCGGGATCGCTGCGAGCGTCGGGATGCCGACGTGCTCGATGAAGACCTCCTGCGTGGCGGCGGTCCCGCCCTGCATGCCGTCGACCACGACGACGTCCGCACCGGCGTGCACCGCGAGCTTGACGTCGTAGTAGGTGCGCGTCGCGCCGACCTTGACGTAGATCGGCTTCTCCCAGTCGGTGATCTCGCGCAGCTCGGCGATCTTGATCGTCAGGTCGTCGGGCCCGGTCCAGTCGGGATGGCGCGAGGCGCTGCGCTGGTCGACGCCGACCGGGAGCGTGCGCATGCCGGCGACGCGCTCGGTGATCTTCTGACCCAGCAGCATCCCGCCGCCACCGGGCTTGGCGCCCTGGCCCAGCACGACCTCGATCGCATCGGCCTTGCGCAGGTCGTCGGGGTTCATGCCGTAGCGCGAGGGCAGGTACTGGTAGACCAGGTTCTTGCTCTGGCCGCGCTCCTCGGGCGTCATGCCGCCGTCGCCCGTGGTGGTCGACGTGCCGACCTCGCTGGCACCGCGTCCGAGGGCCTCCTTGGCACGGCCCGACAGCGCGCCGAAGCTCATGCCCGCGATCGTGACGGGCGTGTCGAGGTGCAGCGGGTACTTGGCGTTGCGGTCGCCGAGGACGACGTCGGTCCCGCAGCGCTCGCGATAGCCCTCGAGCGGGTAGCGCGACATGCTCGCGCCGAGGAACAGCAGGTCGTCGAAGTGCGGGAGCCGGCGCTTGGCGCCCCACCCGCGGATGTCGTAGATGCCGGTGTCGGCGGCACGTTGGATCTCCGCGATGACCGCGGGATCGAAGGTCGCCGACTGACGGGGAACCGTCCGGTGCTGTGTCATGAGGTGTTCCTCGGTCTCAGTAGGCCGACGTGTTGTCGACGTTGAAGTGGTAGAGGCTGCGAGCCGAGCCGTAGCGCGTGTACTCGTGGGTGTCGTCGTCGAAGCCCGCGCTCTTGAGCAGGGCGGCCAGCTCGTCGTGGTGCTCGCGGCGCATCTCCTTGGCGATGCAGTCGGCACCCAGCGAGGCGACCGTTCCACGCACGTAGAGGCGGGCCTCGTAGATCGAGTCGCCGAGCGCGTCACCGGCGTCGCCACGCACGACGAGACGTCCGGCCTGGGCCATGAAGGCGCTCATGTGGCCGACGTTGCCGCCCACCACGATGTCGACGCCCTTCATCGAGATGCCGCAGCGTGCGGCGGCGTCACCCTCGACGACCAGCAGCCCGCCGTGGGCGGTGGCTCCGGCGGACTGCGACGCGCTGCCCTTGACCCACACCGAGCCGCTCATCATGTTCTCGGCCACGCCGACGCCGACGTTGCCGTTGATCACGACGTCGGCGCGCTGGTTCATGCCGGCGGCGTAGTAGCCGACGTGGCCGTCGATCGTCACCGACATCGGACGGTCGAGACCCACCGCGACGCTGTGCTTGCCGGCCGGGTGGGAGATGACGACGTCGCCGGCCGTCAGGTCGCTGTCGTGCAGCGTCGCGTTGACCTCGCGCAGCGTGCTCGTCGCGAGGTCCAGCTCGAGGGGCGCGTTCATGGGGACGCCTTTCGTGGAAGAGGTCGGTGAAGCGGTCGTGATCAACGCGTCCATGCGTAGATCCGTTCGGGCTCGGGCTCGAAGATGCGCGCCGACTCGATGCCCGGCAGACCCACGAGGGCCCGGTACTCCGAGGCCATCGCGACCCAGTCGTCGGTCTCGGCCACGACGGCCGGCTTGCACGCGATCGCGTCGCGCACGACGGCGAACGAGTCGCGGTTCGACACGAGCAGCGTGTAGAAGCCGTCGAACGTCCGGCACAGCTCCTTGAGGGACGTCTCGATGTCGAGGCCGTCCTCGAGGCACTGGGCCACGAAGCGCGCGCCGACCTCGGTGTCGTTCCCGCTGTCGAAGTGCACGCCGCGGGCGATGAGCTCGCGGCGGATCGTCGGGTAGTTGTGGAACGACCCGTTGTGCACCATGCACTGGTCGGGCCCGACGGCGTACGGGTGGCAGCCGGCGGGCGTGACGGCCGACTCGGTCGCCATCCGGGTGTGCCCGACGCCCTGCCAGCCGCTGGCCTGCTCGAGCCCGAAGGCCGTGGCCAGGTCGCGCGGGTGGCCGACGCCCTTGAGCACGGCGAGGTCCTCGCCGAAGCCGATGACGAGCGCGTCCGGCGACACCTCGCGCACGGCTGCGGCGAGCGCCGCCGACGGGACCGCGGCGTGCACCAGCAGTGTGGGACCGGCCTCGAGCGTGTCGACGGTCTGGCCCAGCACCTGCGTGAGGGCTGCCGACAGGTCGGACGGCGACAGCCCGGCGTCGAGCACCGAGACGGTGGCCAGGCCAGGAGGTGACCAGCGGGGGTCGCCGTAGACCGCCACGCCCGCGGAGTCTGAGCCGCGGTCCTGCATCTCGCAGAGCATGCCGGTCAGCAGCTCGCCGAGCTGGGGATACAGGTCAGGGGTTCGCAGGTGGAGGCCGACGATGCCGCACATGGGTGACTCGCTTTCGGGTTCGTGTGGTGGTTCGGGGGAGGGAAGGCTCAGAACGCCGTGAGGTAGTGGTCGACCTCCCACGAGCTGACGTGGCTGTGCCAGGTGAAGAACTCCTCGCGCTTGAGGTGCGCGAAGTAGTCGGCCACGCCGGGCCCGACAGCGTCGAGCACGCCCGACACCGCCTCGTCGGCCTCCAACGCCTCGACGGCGTGCAGCAGCGTGAGCGGCAGCGCGTCACGGCTCGTGCCGTTGTCGCCCCCGGGTGTGCCGGGGTCGAGCTCGCGGTCGATGCCGTCGAGACCGGCACCGATCGCGGCCGCGGCCGCGAGGTACGGATTGGCCGAGCCGTCGCCACCGCGCAGCTCGATGCGGTTGCCGTCGGGCACCCGCACCAGGTGCGTTCGGTCGTTGCCGCCGAACGTCGGGAAGCGCGGGGCCCACGACGCGCCGGACGTCGTCGAGACAGCGCCCGTGCGCTTGTAGGAGTTGACGGTGGGGGCCACGAGCGCCTGCAGCGCACACGCGTGCTCGAGCACGCCGCCGATGAAGTGGTACGCGACCGGCGACAGCCCGAGCCCGCGCTCGTCCTCGGCCGACGGGAACAGCGGCGCGTCGTCCTTCCACAGCGACAGGTGCATGTGCAGGCCGCTGCCGGTGCGGTCGGAGAAGGGCTTGGGCATGAAGGTCGCCGTCATGCCGCGCTGCTCGGCGATCATCGAGATCAGGTAGCGGGCCGTGATGACGCGATCGGCGGTCGTGAGTGCGTCGGCGTACTCGAAGTTCTGCTCGAACTGGCCGTTGCCGTCCTCGTGGTCGTTGGCGTAGTTCTCCCAACCGAGGGTGTTCATCGCCGTCGACACGGCAGCCAGGTGGTCGAACATGCGCGTCACGCCACGGGCGTCGTAGCAGGGACGCGGCGCGTCGTCCGATGAATCGGCGGTCGACAGCGAGCCGTCTGCGCCCTTGTTGACCAGGAAGTACTCGACCTCGGCACCCAGGAAGACGTCCAGCTCGCGCTCTGCCGCCCGCTCGATCTGCTTGCGCAGGATGACGCGGGGCGCGTACTTCCATGGCACGCCCTCGACGTGCGGGTCGCAGTGGACTATCGCGAGCCCGGGCTTGACGAAGGGGACGGGCGTGAACGACGACGGATCGGGGATCGCCATAATGTCGGGATCCTTGGGCTCCTGCCCCATCGCACCGGCGGCGTAGCCGGCAAAGCCCACGCCCTCGGTCGCGAGCTGCTCGACAGCCTCGACCGGAACCAGCTTGGCGCAGGGCTTTCCGGTCAAGTCGACGAACAGGGCCAGGATGAACGTCGTCTCGCTCTCCTTGGCCAGGCTGGCCAGGTCTAGTGGGCTGATGCTCATGGTGCTCCTCGCGGCCGTCACGCAAGTGAGAATATCTACTCGCATGAATCAATGTCTACTATTAGTAGACCGCACGACTGTTTCGTCGGGATTTCATGAAGGTGAGATGCACGTGACGGTCGAGGCGTTGTCCGACTGCGTGATCGGCTTGCGAAGGACCACTGTCTAGTGGTGACGCAGCACCGCGGCGCGTCTCCGCGGACGCTTGCCCGGTTGCTGATCCACTACGGGATGGTCGAGTCGGATCAAGACCAGCACAGCGAAGCCGCCCGAAAAACTCCGTGTTGGACTAGTGGTTCCTCTCCCAGGTGCAGCGTGCCGCGGAACGCGGCGACGTGACGTTCACGCTGCCGCAGGACGACAGGCCGCCCATGTCTGTCGAGGCGGCGATCGCTCTGATCCTGCATTGGCAGGTCGTCAGGTCCGGCGAGCTGGACGACGAGAGCGTCGAGCGCAGCGTCGACGAGCTGATCATCCCCGCCACGGGGTGAGATGTGATGACCATGTACGTCCCAGTAGCCATTGCGTGTCCTGTGCGGTGACGCCGAAGGTCTCAATGCTCGTCACGCCACCGCGCCCCACGGCGATGATCGCGCACCGACGGCGCAAGGCTCGCTGCGCGAAGCAGGTCATCATCAACGGAGCTTCAGCTCGTGCCATCACCGGTGGTCATGGCGATGACGTGGTCGACGTACGCGTG
>JBEVGQ010000100.1:0-5794 GCA_040511655.1 Aeromicrobium sp.
CGTCACCGGTCAGGCGGGGCAGGAACCCGGCCTCCTGCAGGTCGTAGATGCCGTAGGCCAGCACGCCGGCAGCGACGACGATGAGCAGGTAGCCCGTGATGGTGAAGAACTTGCCGAGGTTGACGGTGATGGCCCCGCGGTAGATCAGGTAGCCGAGCACGACGGCCAGGAGCAGGCCACCGGCGGCACCGAGGAACGGCTGGGGCGTGTAGGCGTCGGCGACGGTGCCGTACATGATGGCGGCGGTCTCGAGGCCCTCGCGCCCGACCGTGAGGAAGGCGACGATCGCGACGGCGATCGGGCCGAGGGTGACGGCCGAGGCCAGCTCGCTCTCGAGCTCCTTCTTGAGTCCGCGGGCGGTGCGGCGCATCCAGAAGATCATCCACGTCACGAGCCCGGCCGCGAGGATCGACAGCGTGCCGCCCACCAGCTCCTGGGTGCGGAACGGCAGCGACCCGATCGCGATGTTGATGGCCGTGAACGTCGCGACGACCAGCACGATCGCGGCCGCGACACCGCTCCAGATGAAGCGGATGTCGTGGCGCCGATCGGTCTTGACCAGGTAGGCGATCAGGATGCTGACGACGAGGCTGGCCTCGAGGCCCTCGCGCAGTCCGATCAGGAAGTTGGCTAGCACCCGTGAAGCCTAAGGCAAGGCAATGCTCACCACAGCCCGCACCGACTGTGATCTCGGTAAGACCTGCGTCAGACGGCGAGCGCCTCGACGAGCCCGTCGAGGACGAGATCGACCTGCCACTGCCGTGCGCCCTGCTCGCGAAGCACCTGCGAGACCGTCTCGGCCGAGACGTCGGCGGGCGGCTCCCACGCGAGGTTGCGGACGAGCTGCGGGCTGATGAGGTTCTCGCTCGGCAGGTCGTGCGCCTCGGCGAGCGTGGTGACGACCTCGCGGCACCGTCCGAGCCGCTCGGCCGCGACCGGGTTCTTGTCGGCCCAGGCCCGGGGCGGGGGAGGACCGTCGACCCGCTGGTTGGTGGTCGGCAGCAGTGCCTCGTCGAGCGACAGGCCTCGCCCGATCGCGTCGAACCAGTCCTCCACGAACCGGCGAGGCCCGCGGTTGCGCATGATGCGCATGCCTTTGAGAGCGTTGAGGTCCTTCGGCGGAGCGGTGGCCAGCTCGAGGATCGACGCGTCGGGCAGGATGCGTCCGGGCGTCGTGTCGCGGCTCTCGGCGATCGCGTCGCGGGCCTGCCAGATCTCGCGGACGATGCCGAGCGCGCGCCGTCCACGAGCCTTGTGCAGGCCGGACGTGCGCCGCCAGGGCTCCTTGCGCTCGGGCGGGCCTTGGAAGAGCAGCAGCGACTCGAACTCCTCGGCCGCCCACTCGCGCTTGCCGGCCTGCTGCAGATCGGCGTCGATCAGGTCGCGCAGCTCGACCAGCACCTCGACGTCGAGGGCTGCGTAGACCAGCCACGGCTCGGGCAGCGGGCGGGTGGACCAGTCGGCCGCCGAGAACTCCTTGGCCAGGCTCAGCCCGAGGTAGTGCTCGACCAGGGCGGCGAGCCCGACGCGAGGCAGGTTGAGCAGCCGTCCGGCGAGCTCGGTGTCGAAGAGGTGCTCGGGATAGAGGCCGACCTCGGCGAGGCACATGAGGTCTTGGGTCGCCGCGTGCAGGATCCACTCGTTGCCGTCGAAGGCGGTGTCGAGCGGCACCAGGCTGTCGAAGGCGATGGGGTCGATCAGGTGCGTGCCCGATCCCTCGCGACGCACCTGGATCAGGTAGGCGCGCTGGGAGTAGCGGTAGCCGGACGCGCGCTCGGCGTCGAGCGCGATGGGTCCGGTGCCGGCCATGATGCGCGCGCACGTGTCGTCGAGCGCCGCCGTGGTGTCGACGACGGGCGGCAGCGGGTCACGCAGCTGGAGACGTGGCGCCTCGGGAGCCACGGGCTCGGACATGACGTCTGCATCGGCGTCGGTGCCGGCGTCGATCGGAGCTGTCGGGTCGTCAGAGGTCACCGGGCACCGCGCCTGCGCTGCAGCGGTATGACACCGGGCGCGAGCGGCGGCAGGCCTGCGATCGCGCACAGAAGGTTGGACCAGGCCCCGGCGTGGCCGCCGGTGTTGGTGGCGGGGACCGGCATGTAGGGCGTCCACGAGGCGCGCACCTCGATCTGCGCGTCGCCGCCGTCCTCGGCCATCTCGCCGAAGCCCTCGGACCGCACGACGGTGACGCTGCCGCTGGCCGCCGAGTAGTCGCTGCCATAGGCGTCGAGGGCCTCGGTGAGCCAGCTCCAGCCGACGGCGGGCAGCGAGGGGTCGGCGGCCATGTCGGCCTCGATATCGGCGCGCGCGAACGTGACGCAGCGGAACGTGCCGCCCCAGGCGTCGTTGCCGGCAGGATCGTGCAGCAGGATGAACCGGCCGGTCGCGAGCTCTTCGTCGTCGACCACGACGTCGCCGCTCATGGCGTAGGCGTGCGGTGCGATGCGCTGGGGCGCCGGCATCTCGTCGACGACCACCTCGGGTCGCAGGACCGCCTGGCGGACCTGCTCGACCGCGTCGGTGAACTGGGCCGGTGTGCGATCGATCTCGCTGCGGACTGCCACCCTGTGATGGTAGGGGCGACGACGTCAGGTCCCGGGCGCGACACTCCGCACGACCTGAGACACTGAGGCAGTGACATCGACACTGACTGACAGCGCGTTCCTGCAAGCCTGCAGGGGTGAGACGCCGGCCCACACGCCGGTCTGGTTCATGCGGCAGGCGGGAAGGTCGCTCCCCGAGTACCTCAAGATCCGCGAGGGCACGGCGATGCTCGACTCGTGCTTTCGCACCGACATGGTCGTCGAGATCACGATGCAGCCCGTCCGCCGTCACGGCGTCGACGCGGCGATCTTCTTCTCCGACATCGTCGTGCCGCTCAAGGCGATCGGGGTCGACCTCGACATCGTCCCGGGCACGGGGCCCGTCGTCGCCGAGCCCGTCCGGTCGGCGGCGCAGCTCGCGCAGTTCCGCGACGTGGAGCCCGACGACGTCCGGACGATCACCGATGCCGTGACGGCTCTGGTGGGCGAGCTGGGGTCGACGCCGCTGATCGGCTTCGCCGGTGCGCCGTTCACGTTGGCGTCGTACCTCGTCGAGGGTGGGCCGTCGCGCGACCACCGACTCACCAAGCAGCTGATGTACTCCGATCCCGAGCTGTGGCACGCGCTGCTCGGACGCATGGCGGTCATCGCCGGTCAGTTCCTCCGCATGCAGGTCGAAGCCGGGGCGTCGGCGATCCAGCTGTTCGACTCGTGGGCCGGTCACCTGTCGCTCGCCGACTACAAGACCTACGTCAAGCCGCACTCGACCGCGGTGCTCGAGTCGGTCGCCGACCTCGGGGTGCCCCGCATCCACTTCGGCGTCGGGACCGGTGAGCTGCTGCACGCGATGGGCGACGCCGGCGCCGACGTCGTGGGCGTCGACTGGCGGGTGCCGCTCGACGACGCCGTCACGCGCATCGGGCCCGGCAAGGCCGTGCAGGGCAACCTCGACCCGACGACGCTGTTCGCGCCCACCGAGTTCGTGCACGCCCGCGCCGCGGAGGTCATCGAGGCGGGACGCTCGGCCGAGGGCCACGTCTTCAACCTGGGCCACGGGGTGCTGCCCGCCACCGATCCCGACGCGCTGACGCGCCTGGTCGACTTCATCCACTCCTACCAGCCGGCTGACGCGTGAGGGTCGCCGTCGTCGGTGGCGGCATGGCGGGGCTGGCCGCCGCCCACGAGCTCGCCACGTCGGGCGCCGAGGTCGTCGTGCTCGAGGGCTCTGACCGGCTCGGGGGCAAGCTGCGGCTCGGTGAGGTCGGCGGCCTGACCCTCGATCTCGGGGCCGAGTCGGTGCTGGCCCGCCGACCCGAGGGGCTCGACCTGATACGCGGCGTCGGCCTGGACGACCGTGTCGTCCACCCCGAGACCATCACGGCGTCGATCTGGACGCACGGCGCACTCCGGCCCATGCCGCCCACCGTCATGGGCATCCCGTCGGACCCTGCGGCGCTCGCGGCGTCCGGCATCGCCGACATGGCCGACCCGCGCATCCTGCCGGTGCCCGACGGCGACGTGTCGGTGGCCGAGTTCGTGACCGAGCGTCTGGGCCGCGACGTGCTCGACCGCCTGGTCGAGCCCCTGCTCGGCGGCGTGTACGCAGGGCACACCGACCACCTCTCCCTGCGGGCGACCACGCCGCAGATCGCCGCGCTGGGCGAGGACCTCGTGGCGTCCGCCGCCCAGCACCGAGCTGCTGCGACGGCCACCGGCCCGGTCTTCGCCGGCCTCGTCGGCGGCGTCGGCCAGCTGCCTGCCGCGGTCGTTGCTGCCGACGGCATCGAGGTGCGCCTGTCGTCGACGGTGCGCGACGCGACGCGCACGGCCGACGGATGGCGGTTGTCGGTCGGCCCGACGACCGATGTCGAGACGGTCGACGTCGACGCGGTCGTCGTGGCGGTCCCGGCCCCGGCGGCGGCTCGTCTGCTGGCCGAGCATGCCGCTGAGGCGGCGTTCGCGCTGGCCGCGATCGACTACGCCAGCATGGCCATCATCACGTTCGTCTTCGACGACGCCGTCGTGCCCGAGGGCTCGGGATTCCTCGTGCCACCCGTCGACCGCACGTTCATCAAGGCCGCCACGGTCTCGTCCAACAAGTGGGGCTGGGTCGGCGCGAGCGGACGCACCGTCATACGGACGTCCGTGGGTCGTGCCGGCGACACGACGTTGCTCCAGCACGACGACGGAGACCTGGCCCGTCGTGCCCTCGCCGACCTGCGGTCGGCCCTCGGCACGCTGCCCGATCCGGCCGACCAGCTCGTCCAGCGGTGGGGCGGAGCGCTGCCGCAGTACGACGTCGGCCACCTCGACCGGGTCGAGACCGTCGAGCGCTCGGTCGCGGCGGTTCCCGGCCTCGAGGTGTGCGGCGCGGCTTATCGCGGCGTCGGCATCCCCGCCGTCATCGCCTCGGGCCGGGCGGCTGCCCGGCGGTTGCTCGACGCTGGGATGATCGAGGCATGACTTCGCCGACCGAGACCGGACGCATCCCGAACGCGGGCAAGCTCGCCAAGGAGATCAACGAGACCATCCGCTACACGATGTGGTCGGTGTTCCGGCTCGACCGCGTGATGGGCGACGCCGACCGGCAGGCCGAGGCCGCCGAGGTCGACGAGCTGTTCGCCTCGCTGGCCGCCGACGACACGGTCGTGCGCGGCACCTACGACGTCAGCGGTCTGCGCGCCGACGCCGACCTCATGATCTGGTGGCACGCCCCGACCAGCGACGCGCTGCAGCAGGCCTACAACGCGTTCCGGCGCACGGCGCTCGGCTCGCGGCTGGCGCCGGTGTGGTCCCAGATGGCTCTGCACCGTCCGGCCGAGTTCAACCGGTCGCACATCCCCGCGTTCATGGCCGACGAGGAGGTGCAGCCGTACGTCTGCGTCTACCCGTTCGTCCGCTCGTACGACTGGTACCTGCTGCCCGACGACGAGCGCCGCGCGATCCTCAAGGAGCACGGGATGGCGGCGCGCGACTACCCCGACGTGCGCGCCAACACCGTCGCGTCGTTCGCGCTGGGCGACTACGAGTGGATCCTCGCGTTCGAGGCCAAGGAGCTGTACCGCATCGTCGACCTGATGCGCGAGCTGCGCGCGACCGAGGCGCGGCGCCACGTGCGCGAAGAGGTGCCGTTCTACACCGGCGAGAAGCACTCGATCGGGGACCTGGTCCAGCGGTACCCGTGAGGGTGTTGGTCGCGTGGCTCTCGGCACGGCTCACGTGAGCATCTGCTCGGCCGAGGGGCTGTGGAC
>JBEVGQ010000101.1:0-7777 GCA_040511655.1 Aeromicrobium sp.
CCGGTGCTCGCGACTCCTTCCTGAGCAGCGGCTCCGACGACTATGTGCAGCGCGCCCTGCACGAGGTCCTCGGCGTCACCTGGCGCATCGAGGCGATCGTCGACCCGGGTGCGCAGCCCGGGGTCCCCGACGACCACGCCGACGATCGCCCGCCGGCGCCCGCTCCCGGGCCTCCGTCCGCCCCGGCGGTCGCGGTGCCCGACTCGGTCCGCGCGGCGTTGCGCGAGTCGCACTCACCTGAGCAGCGCGAAGATCCCGATGCCTCGGCCGATCGCGACGACCCGGTCGTCGAGGTCGACGAGCTCGACGCCGAGGCGCTGCTCAGTCGCGAGCTGGGCGCCGAGGTCATTGACTCGCCACGCGGCGACTGAGATCTCGAGGCGGCGCCTCGACCTGACCGCCGACCCTCTCGACGTCCTGCGCCGGTTCCGCGATCGAGACCGCCTGGTCGCGCTCATGGGTGCCTGGCACCACGGCGAGGCCCTGATCGCCTTCGATCCCGTCGAGGTGCTCGAGGGCGACCCCTTCACCGGCATCGACCTCGACGTGATGCCAGCGGGCCAGGGCTTCGGCGGCGGATGGATCGGCGCCTGGGGCTACCAGCTCGGCCGGCTCGTCGAGCGTCTGCCCGCGCCGCCGCACCGTCCGTCCCCGCAGCCCGATCACCGGCTGGCGTTCTACGACCACGTGCTGCGGCTGTGCGACGGCACGTGGTGGCTCGAGTCGTTGACGCCCGACGCCGACCGCGACCGTCGGATCCTCGAGGTCCTGGCCGAGCCGGCACCCAAGCCGCGCCCCCACGAGGTCGGCACCTTCGAGATGACGCCCGCGCCCGACGATCACCGTGCAGCCGTTGCGCGCGTGCTCGAGCACATCAGGGCCGGCGACGTCTTCCAGGCCAATGTCTGCGCGCGGCTCGAGGCACCGTTCGCCGGACATCCGCTCGACGTCTTCTGCGCCGGGGTCGAGCGGCTGCGGCCGGCGTACGCGGCCTACGTCGCGAGCCCCGAGGGATCACTGGTCAGCTTCTCGCCTGAGCTGTTCGTTCGTCGCACGGGCGACGACGTGCTGACGTCGCCGATCAAGGGCACGTCGCCGCTCGACACCGATCCCGGCGAGCTCGTCGCCTCGGCCAAGGACCGTGCCGAGAACGTCATGATCGTCGACCTGATGCGCAACGACCTGGGGCGGGTCTGCGTGCCTGGATCGGTGCGCGTGCCATCTCTCGCCCGGGCCGAGCGGCATGCGGTGTGGCACCTCGTGTCCGACGTCGTCGGGCACCTCGAGGCAGGGGTACGCGACTCCGACCTGCTGCGGGCCACGTTCCCGCCCGGCTCGGTGACGGGTGCCCCGAAGGTCCGCGCGATGCAGATCATCAACGAGGTCGAGGCCACCGGGCGCGAGGCCTACACGGGGGCGATCGGGCACGTCAGCCCCGCAGCGGGTCTCGAGCTCAGCGTCGTCATCCGGACGTTCGAGTTCTCGGCGGCCCTCGACCGCGTCTGGCTCGGTGTCGGCGGCGGCATCGTGGCCGACTCGACGCCCGAGGCGGAGTACGCCGAGTGCCTGGTCAAGGCGCGGCCGCTGATCGACGCGATCGGCGGGAGGCTCGCCCTGCGCGCCGAGGCTGCCGTCCTCGCGGGTGGCGCCCCGGCCGCAGAAGTGCCCGACGCCCCCGTGGCCGACGAGCGGCTGGGCGTCTACGACACGCTGCTCGTGCTCGACGGCCGCGTCGTCGACCTCGATGCCCACCTCGCCCGGCTCGACACGAGCGTCCGCGCGGTCTACGGACACCCCGTGCGCGGCGGTCTCGACGAGGCGGTCGTGCGTCGTGTCGCCGGCCTGCGCGGCCGGCATCGCCTGCGCATCGACGCGGTGCCGTCGAGCGGCGACGTCGACGTCACGATGACCGTCCGCCCGGTCGACGACGCCGGCGACACCTGGACGCTCCTGCCCCGCACGGTCTCCGGCGGCCTCGGGCAGCACAAGTGGGCCGACCGCCGGGTGCTGGCCCACGAGGGCCCGCCCGATCACGACCTGCTGCTCGTCGCCGACGACGGTTCCGTGCTCGAGACCGCCCGGGCGTCGGTGTTCGTGGTGCACGACGATGCCGTGCTGACGCCGCCGATCGACGGCCGCATCCTGCCCGGCACCGCTCGCGAGCGTGTCGTCGAGCTGCTGCGCGATGCTGCCGTCCCCGTGTTCCAGCGGCGGCTGACGCTCGACGACGTGGCGTCGGCGACCGAAGTGTTCGCGACCAATGCGGTGCGCGGCGTCGTGCCGGTCACGTCGGTCGAGGGCATCGGCTCGTGGCGCGTCGGCCGCACGACGTCCTGGCTGCGCGATGCGCTTCAGCAGGCCTGGGCCTCCCCGGGCGGCGGTGTCCCAGCCACCCGTCCGGGTATGCGACACGTGGCGCAGGCACCGCCGTCCCCGGCGCGGGTGCTGTTCATCGACAACTACGACTCGTTCGTCTACAACCTGGTGCAGTACGTCGGCGAGCTGGGCGCCACGGCCGAGGTCGTCCGCAACGACTCCGTCTCCGTCGACGTGCTCGTGGCGGCGCGCACCCGAGGCGACTTCACGCATCTGATCGTCTCGCCGGGGCCGGGCACCCCCGCGGACGCCGGCATCAGCAAGGAGGCCATCCGCCAGCTCGGCCCGTCGACCCCCACGCTGGGTGTCTGCCTCGGTCACCAGGCCATCGCCGAGGTCTTCGGTGCGGACGTCGTGCGCGCGGCCGACGTCGTCCACGGCAAGCCGTCGCTGGTGCACCACGACGGCTCGGGCGTCTATACCGGGCTGCCCACACCGCTGGTCTGCGCCCGGTACCACTCGCTCGTCGTCGACCCCGCGACCATGCCGGGCGAGCTGGTGCCCACAGCCCACACGGCGTCGGGGGTCATCATGGGCCTGCGTCACCGGGTGCACCCCGTGGAGGGCGTGCAGATGCACCCCGAGTCGATCCTGACGTCGCACGGCCACCAGATGCTGCGTTCGTTTCTCGCCCTGTGACGGCACGGAGGTCTAGACATAGCGAGTAACTACTCCCTATGTTTGAGGCCAACGTGACGGAGGCCACATGAACGAGCTCGATCTCATCATCCGCGGCGGCACCTACTTCGACGGCACGGGTGCTCCCGGCGTCGTCGCCGACGTGGGTGTCAAGGACGGTCGCATCGCGATCGTCAGCCCTGCTGGCCTGACGCCGAGCCGCGACACGCAGGTCGTCGAGGCGGCCGGTCAGTGGGTGATGCCCGGCTTCGTCGATGCCCACACCCACTACGACGCCGAGGTGCAGGTCGCTCCGGGCCTCAACGAGTCGGTGCGCCACGGTGTCACCACGGTGCTCGTCGGCAACTGCTCGCTGTCGACGGTCTACTCCACGCCGCTCGACATCGCCGACCTGTTCAGCCGGGTGGAGGCGCTGCCGCGCACCCACGTGCTGGGTGCCCTCGAGGACGGAAAGACGTGGTCGACGCCGCAGGGCTGGGTCGATGCGCTCGAGCAGCTGCCGCTCGGCCCGCACGTGGCCTCGTTCCTCGGGCACTCCGACGTCCGCGCGAGCGTCATGGGCATGGGACGCTCGACCGACCCGGCGCAGAAGGCGTCGCGCGGCGAGCAGGTCGAGATCGAGCGCCGGCTCGAGGACGCCCTCGACGCCGGCTTCCTCGGCATCTCGACGATGACCAACCCGTGGGACAAGCTCGACGGCGACCGCTACCGCTCGCGCTCCCTGCCGTCCACGTACTCCAGCTGGAAGGAGTTCCGCGGGCTCAGCCGCGTGCTCCGCCGGCGCGGACGGGTGCTGCAGGGCGTGCCCAACCTCAACAAGAAGTACGACATCGCGTTCTACCTCGCGACCGCGATGGGTCGCGTCCGCAAGCCGCTGAAGGTCTCGCTGCTCGCGGCGGCCGACACCAAGGCCGAGCCGTGGGTGCAGCGCATCTTCGCGCCGCTCGCGTTCATCGCCAACAAGATCGGCGGCGGGCAGTTCACCTGGCAGCACCTGCCGACGACGTTCCGCGTGTGGGCCGACGGCATCGACCTCGTGGTGTTCGAGGAGTTCGGCTCCGGACGCGAGGCGCTGCACCTGCGCGAGGAGATGGGTCGCAACGAGCTGCTGAACGACGAGGCGTACCGCCGCTGGTTCCGCCACGACTTCGACAAGCGTTTCAGCCCGCGCGTGTGGCACCGCGACTTCGACGACGCCGAGATCACCGAGTGCCCCGATGCCGAGCTGGTCGGGATGATGATCGGCCAGGTGGCCCGTGACCGCGGCGTCCACCCCGTCGACTGCTACCTCGATCTGGTCGTCGAGCACGGCACCAAGCTGCGCTGGAAGACCAACATCGCCAACACGCGTCCGAAGATCCAGGATCAGATGGTCAATCGGTACGGCATCACGATCGGGTTCTCCGATGCGGGCGCGCACCTGCGCAACATGGCGTTCTACAACTTCGGCATCCGCTTGCTCAACCGCGTCCACCAGGCGCAGTCGAGCCGCAAGCCGTTCATGACCGTCGAGAAGGCCGTCTACAAGCTGACCGGCGAGCTGGGCGACTTCTACGGCATCGACGCCGGACGCATCCAGGTCGGCGACCGCGCCGATCTCGTCGTCGTCGATCCGGCCGGTCTGAGCGACGAGGTCGACAGCTACCACGAGGCGCTGATGCCGGCGTTCGGTGACATGAGCCGGATGGTCAACCGCAACGATGCCGCGGTGACGGCCACGATCGTGTCGGGCCAGATGGTGTTCGCGCGCGGCGACTTCGTCGAGGGCTACGGCGTCTCGCTGGGCACCGGACGCTTCCTGCGCGCCGGCGAGCCGCGCGGGACGGTCGCGCCCGTGCGGCGTGCCGAGCAGGTGCTGGCACAGTAGGGGCGTGACCGCACCCTCTCGACGCACGCAGACCGAGCGTCGGGAGGGCACGATGACCGCGGTCGTCGACGCGGCCGTCGAGGTGCTGGGCGACCTCGGCTACGCCCGCGCGACCACGGCCGAGATCGCGCGACGGGCCGGCGTCTCGCAGGGTGGGCTGTTCCGGCACTTCGGCTCGCGGCTCGACGTCATGGTCGCCGCGGCCGACCGCATCAGGTCACGCCAGCTGGTCGACTTCAGCGAGGGCCTGGGCTCGCTCGACGGCACCGACCTGGCCGACGTCGTGCAGCGGCTGCGCCGAGCGACCCGGGCGCCGATCAACGCCGCCTGGTACGAGCTGGTGCTCGCCGCGAGGGCTGACGCCGATCTGCGGGCGGTGCTCGAGCCGCTGGCCGAGCGCTACCACGGCGAGATCCTGGCGCTGGGCCGCTCACTGCCGATCGCCGGCCGCCTGTCGCCGGTCGAGCTCGACACGATCGTGCTGAGCATCGTCCACCTGCTCGACGGCGAGGCGCTCATGGCCTCGCTGCTGCCGCACCCCGAGCACGAGGACGTCCGGGTCGAGCAGCTCGTGCGCATCCTGTCGGGGCAGCCGCTGTACTGACGCCGGTCGCCGTCGAGGGCGGGGCGAGTCGCCGCGCCGGCACGTGGACGCACGACATAGGTTGATCCCTGTGTATGACGGCGTGATCCAGGATCTGATCGATGAGCTCGGGCAGCTGCCCGGCATCGGTCCCAAGAGCGCGCAACGCATCGCCTTCCACCTGCTCGACGCCGACCCCGAGGACGTCCGCCGGTTCGCCGCGACGCTCGTCGAGGTCAAGTCGAAGGTGCACTTCTGCTCGATCTGCGGCAACGTCACGGTCGACACCGAGTGCCGCATCTGCGCCGACCCGCGGCGCGACCTCAGCGTGCTGTGCGTCGTCGAAGAGTCCAAGGACGTCGTCGCGATCGAGCGCACGCGCGAGTTCCGCGGCCGCTACCACGTGCTGGGCGGAGCGATCTCGCCGATCGCGGGCGTGGGCCCCGACCAGCTCCGCATCAAGGAGCTGCTGCAGCGGCTGCAGGACGGGGCCGTCACCGAGGTCATCATCGCGACCGATCCCAATCTCGAGGGCGAGGCCACCGCGACGTACCTCATCCGGATGCTGTCGCCGTACGGCCTGCGGGTCAGCAAGCTCGCCAGCGGTCTGCCGGTCGGCGGCGACCTCGAGTACGCAGACGAGCTGACCCTGGGCCGCGCGTTCGAGGGCCGTACGACGATCGGCTGAGCCTCGTCACGGGCTGATCTGGACGGCTTCCGATCCGGCGCTGCGCGACCGCTAGACTTGCGCTCGCGCAGCGTCGCGCGTCCGTACGTCTCCACAGGTAGGACAGAACCGTGGGCATTGTCGTCCAGAAGTACGGCGGCTCCTCGGTAGCCGACGCCACCAGCGTCAAGAGGGTCGCCCAGCGAGTCGTCGCGACCAAGAAGGCCGGTCACGACGTCGTCGTCGTGGTCTCGGCCATGGGCGACACCACCGATGACCTCATCGACCTGGCCAACCAGGTCTCGCCGCTGCCGCCCGCCCGCGAGCTCGACATGCTGCTGACCGCCGGCGAGCGCATCAGCATGGCGGTGCTGGCGATGGCGATCGGCAACCTCGGCCAGGAGGCGCGCTCGTTCACGGGCTCGCAGGCCGGTGTCATCACCGACTCCGAGCACGGTCGCGCCAAGATCATCGACGTCACCCCCGGCCGCATCGAGACGGCGCTCGCCGAGGGCGCCATCGCGATCGTCGCGGGCTTCCAGGGCGTCTCGCAGACCACGAAGGACATCACGACGCTCGGTCGCGGCGGCTCCGACACGACCGCCGTCGCCCTGGCCGCGGCACTGGGTGCCGACGTCTGCGAGATCTACACCGACGTCGACGGCATCTTTACCGCCGACCCGCGCATCGTGCCGAACGCCCGCCAGGTCCCGCGCATCTCGTACGAGGAGATGCTCGAGATGGCTGCCAACGGCGCCAAGATCCTGCACCTGCGGTGCGTCGAGTACGCCCGCCGCAACGACATGCCCATCCACGTCCGCTCGTCCTTCTCCGACAAGGTCGGCACGTGGGTCGTGCGAAGCGAAGACGTCATCCTGGAAGGCCAGCCCATGGAACAGGCAATTATCAGCGGCGTCGCGCACGACCGCAGCGAGTCCAAGATCACCGTGGTCGGCGTGCCCGACAAGGTGGGCTTCGCCGCCGCGATCCTGCAGGCGCTCGCCGACGCCCAGATCAACATCGACATGGTCGTGCAGAACGTCTCGGCCGCCGCGACCAACCTGACCGACATCTCGTTCACGCTGCCCCGCGCCGACGGCCAGACCGCCATGACCGCCCTGGCGCGGCTCAAGGACGAGGTCGGCTACGAGCGCCTGCAGTACGACGACAGCGTCGGCAAGGTATCGATCGTCGGTGCCGGCATGCGCTCCGAGCCCGGCATCACGGCCAAGTTCTTCCGTGCCCTGGCCGATGCCGGCATCAACATCGAGATGATCTCGACGTCCGAGATCCGCATCTCGGTGGTCGTCACCGAGAGCCAGGTCGACGCCGCCGACAACGCCGCCCACACCGCCTTCGACCACGGCACCGACGAGGACGAGGCCGTCGTCTACGGAGGAACCGGACGATGACTCGTTCCACGACCCTCGCCGTCGTCGGCGCCACCGGCCAGGTCGGCGTCGCCATGCGCAGCATCCTCGCCGAGCGCGACTTCCCCGCCGACCGGGTGCGCTTCTTCGCCTCGCCCCGTTCGGCCGGCAAGACCTTGTCGTTCCGCGGCGAGGACGTCGTCATCGAGGACGCCGAGACCGCCGATCTCTCGGGCATCGACATCGCGCTGTTCTCGGCCGGTGCCACGACGTCG
>JBEVGQ010000102.1:0-4191 GCA_040511655.1 Aeromicrobium sp.
GCCGTGCAGCACCGAGTCGATGCCCGCAGCCTCTTCGTCCTCCTTGATGCGGAAGCCGATCGTCTTCTCGATCGCGGTGCCCAGGGCGAAGGCGACGACGAAGGAGTACAGGCCGACCGCCGCGGCGGGGATGAGCTGGACGATGAACTGGTCCAGGTTGCCGCCGCCGGTGAACAGGCCCGTGTCGGTGGCGAAGAAGCCCAGGTACAGCGTGCCGATCACACCGCCGACGAGGTGGATGCCGACGACGTCGAGCGAGTCGTCGAAGCCCAGCTTGAACTTCATCTCGACCGCGACCGCGCACACCGCGCCGACGAACAGGCCGAGCACGATCGACCAGATCGGCGACAGGTTGGCGCACGCGGGGGTGATCGCGACCAGGCCGGCGACGATGCCCGACGCCGCGCCGATCGAGGTGGCCTTGCCGTTCTTGACGTGCTCGACGACGATCCAGCCGAGCAGCGCGGCAGCGGGGCACACGATGGTGTTGACGAAGATTAGCGTGCCCTGGCCGAGAGCCGTCGCGGCGCCGCCGTTGAAGCCGAACCAGCCGAACCACAGGATCGCTGCGCCGATGAGCACGAGCGGGACGTTGTGGGGCTTCTGCAGCTCCTTGCTGAAGCCGACGCGCTTGCCCAGCACCAGAGCGAGCGCCAGGGCGGCCGCTCCGGCGTTGATGTGCACCGCGGTGCCGCCGGCGAAGTCGATCGTGCTGACGTCGAGGCCGAGGTGCGTGCCGAGCTGGCCGATCCAGCCGGTGAACGTCGCGCTGCCGTCGTCGTTGACCACGAAGGCGAAGACCCACGAGGCGACCGGGAAGTAGACCAGCGTCGCGAACAGGCCGGCGAAGACCATCCACGGGAAGAAGCGCGCACGGTCGGCGATCGCGCCGGAGATGAGGGCGACCGTGATGATCGCGAACGTGCAGCCGAAGGCCGCGCTGGACAGACCGACCGCGGCGGCGTCGCCACCCTTGCCACCCGCGAAGGCATCAGCGGCCAGATTGCTCAGCCCGAAGTCGGAGAAGGGGTTGCCGAGGACCTCGGGGATCCAGTCGGAGCTGGACCCGTCGACGAATGCCTGGTTGAAGCCGAAGAGCATCCACAGGACGGCGACCAGTCCCATCGCCCCGAAGCTCAGCATCATCATCGAGACGACGCTCTTGGCACGGACGAGGCCTCCGTAGAAGAAGGCCAGGCCTGGTGTCATGAACAGGACCATGGCGGCTGTGATCATCAGCCACAGGATGGGTGCTTCGGTCATGGATCGATACCTCTCGTGGGGGGCAGGGCATCGGCTTCCAGCGACGCTGCTGCGCCCGACGCAGGCCACACTCTGTCGTCGAGAGGTTTTGCGAGCCTTGCCTCACGATGTCGACGGTGTTACGCCGGCGGCGAACGTGTTAATTCCGTGTCACCACGACGTCCTGCGGCCCGGCTGGCCGCGTCGGGCTCAGTCGAGCAGCTCGGGCCGCCGCTGGCGGGTGCGCTCGATCGCCTGCTCGCGGCGCCACGCGGCGATCGCGGCGTGATGGCCCGACAGCAGCACGTCCGGCACGTCACGTCCTCGCCATGACGCGGGCTTGGTGTAGACCGGGTACTCCAGGAGCCCGTCGGTGCCGTGCGACTCCTCGACCAGCGACTCCGGATTGCCCATGAAGCCGGGGATCAGCCGCACGACCGCCTCGATGATCGCGAGTGCGGCGACCTCGCCGCCGTTGAGCACGAAGTCGCCCAGCGATATCTCCTCGACGCGCCAGCGCGCGCCGGCTTCGTCGATGACGCGTTGGTCGATGCCCTCGTAGCGGCCGCAGGCGAAGATCAGGTGCTGCTCGGCACTGAGGCGTTCGGCGATGCGCTGGGTGAGCGGCGTGCCCGAGGGCGTCGGCACGACGATGACGGCCTCGTCGGACGCGAGCGTGTCGAGTGCCTCACCCCACGGCTCGGCCTTCATGACCATGCCCGCTCCCCCGCCGTACGGGGTGTCGTCGACGCTGCGGTGCTTGTCGCGCGTGAACTCGCGCAGGTCGTGGGTCGCGATCTGCAGCAGACCGGAGCTCTGTGCCTTGCCGGCGAGCGAGAGCTGCAGGGCGTCGAGGTAGGCCGGGAAGATCGAGACGACGTCGATGCGCATCTCAGTCACCGACGAGGTCGGACGCGGCGTTCTCGGCGCGCCTTGGGTCGAGGAGACCCTCGACGTCCTTGACCGTGACGAAACCACCGGCGACGTCGACGGTGGGCACCAGCTCGGTCACGAAGGGGATGAACACCTCGCGCCCGTCGACCTCGACGGTCAGCGTGTCCTGGTAGGGCAGGTGGACCAGGCCTGTGACGGTGCCGACGACCTCCGCGTCGCCGTCGCTTCGGACCTCGAGCCCGACGAGCTGGTGGTCGTAGAACTCGTCGGGGTCGTCGGGGGTGTCGTCGGGATCGACGACCGCCTCGAGCACTATGCCGTGCAGCTTCTCGGCAGCGGTGCGGTCGGGAACCTCCTTGAATGCCACGACGAGACGCCCACCGTGGTGGCGGGCGGAGGCGACGGTCAGCGTGCGGCTGCCGCACACGACAGACGAGCCCGGGGCGAAACGCCGCTCGGGCTCGTCTGTTCGGATGTCGACGTTCAGCTCACCGCGGAGGCCGTGGGCCCGGCCGATACGGCCGATGACGACCTGCATGTCGATGCCGTCAGCTACGACGGTCGACGTCCACGAAGTCGATGCGCGCGCCGCCGCTTCCGGCGATCGCACCCGCGACCTTGCGGATGGCCGTGGCCGTACGGCCCTGGCGACCGATGACCTTGCCGAGGTCGTCCGGGTTGACCCGGACCTCGAACAGCTCGCCTCCGCGCGTCTGCTTGGCGCGGACGGTGACGTTGTCGGGATGATCGACGATGCCGGAGACGAGGTGGTCGATGACCTCGATGAGGGGTGCGGCCACGATCAGGCCTTGGCCTCGTCAGCCGCGTCGGCGACCGGGTCGCCCTGCGCCTTGGCCTCTTCGGCTGCGGGCTCCTCGGCCTTGGCCTCGTCAGCCTTGGGCTCCTCGACCTTCGCCTCGTCAGCCTTGGGCTCGGCCTTCTTGGCCGCTGCCTTCTTGGTGACGGCGTCCGACTTGGGCTCGCTGTGGAGCTCCTTCAGCGCGTCCTGGAAGATGTCTTCCTTGCTGCGCTTCTCGTCGGCGAACTTCATGGTGTTCTTGCCACCGATGTCGCCCGTGATCTTGAGCAGGGCGGCGACGGCCTCGGTCGGCTGGGCGCCGACTCCGAGCCAGTACTGCGCACGCTCGCCGTCGATCGTGATGATCGAGGGCTCGGCCTTGGGGTTGTACGTGCCGATCTCCTCGATGACACGGCCGTCGCGCTTGGTGCGCGAGTCGGCCACGACGACGCGGTAGAACGGGGTGCGGATCTTGCCCATGCGCTTCAGGCGAATCTTGACTGCCACGAGTGTGGTGTCTCCTCAGATGTGTGAATGTGGGTGAGCTGCCGGCTCCGCGTGGGGACACGACCGGCGAGATCGGTGAGCCGGACGGCGCGAAGATGAGAGGGTCTCCACGCGAACCGGACGCAAGGGGTCATTCTGCCAGACCGGAGGCCCGTGCTCCAATTCGGGCCGCGGGCGCGGCAGGCGTGCCGCGCCCCGTCCTCGATAGCCTGACCCCATGAACTTGCCCGCCTGCCCGTCCTGCTCCAGCGCCTACACCTATGAGATGGGCGCGCTGCTCGTGTGCCCCGAGTGCGCGCACGAGTGGTCCGCCGACGAGACGGCCGAGCCGGACGACACCGAGAGCGCCGTGGTCACCGACGCGTTCGGCACGGCGCTCGCCGACGGCGACACCGTCACGGTCGTCAAGGACCTCAAGGTCAAGGGCCAGTCGCTGTCGATCAAGGTCGGCACCAAGGTCCGCAACATCCGCCTGGTCGACGGCGTCGGCGATCACGACATCGACTGCAAGGTGCCCGGGTTCGGGCCGATGCAGCTGAAGTCGAGCGTCGTCAAGAAGGCCTGACGGACCGCCGCCGTCGGCCGCATCCTCACGAGGAGGCCGCGAACTGGGCGGAGTAGAGACGTTCGTACGCTCCCCCGGCGGCGCGCAGCGAGTCGTGGGTGCCCTGCTCGACGATGTGGCCGTCCTCCATCACCACGATGTGGTCGGCGTCGCGGATGGTCGACAGCCGGTGCGCGATGACGAA
>JBEVGQ010000103.1:0-4710 GCA_040511655.1 Aeromicrobium sp.
CAGCTGCCAGGCCTTCGTGCCCGCCTCGACAGACCTGGACTCGTCGACGACGGTGATCTGGATGTCGGACACGATGGCGCTCCTCGTTCGATGTGACGCGCCCTACGGATGGCGCGTGCTGCTTGGCCCCACCCTAGCGGGAGCGGTGCGCGCCTCAGTCGACCGTGTAACCCACCAGACCGTCCTTCGACGACAGGACGTAGGTGGAGTCGTCGACCGCGACGGCACCTTCGCGGACGGCAGCGACGGTGGGAGCCATCGAGGTGGCGGAGCCGTCGGCCGAGCAGGGCGCGACGAACCCCGTCCCACGACGGGTCGTGGTGCGCTTCTGCCCATTCGTCCACGGGGTGACGTACTCGAAGCGCGGACCCTGCGCCTGGCACAGGAAGACATCGTCGCCGACGGGTGTGGAGGCGCCCGTGGCCACATCGATGCTCGACGGGCCGTCCTCGAGCGGAGCGACGATGGTCTTGCCACCTCGCACCAGCGGTCGGGGGCCCTGTTGCCAGTAGGTTGCCGCTGCCGCGTCGGGCATGGCGTGCGACCAGGTGGTCTCGCCGGTCGCCGGGTCGTAGCCCTCGACCTTCATGGTGACCGCGTCTGTCGTCACGACCTCGTCCTTGATCGAGTAGCTGCCGGACACGAGACAGCGCACAGGGTGCTCGACGACGTCCAGATCGGCCTCGTCGGAGAAGTCGGTCGGCTTGAAGCACGGATCGGCACCGTCGCGTGCCCACAGCACCGAACCGTCCTTGCCCGAGAACGACACGATCTTCTGCTTGGCCAGGTCGTAGACGAACGGCCCCTTCGTCTCCCTCGTGGGGCTGACCGTCTTGTTGGGCTGGCCGATGAGGCCCGTGAAGCGGTCGGGGCCCTTCTCGTGCACGAACACCCAGCCGTTGTCGCTGGTGTATCCCTCGCCGAACAGGGTGGCCGCCGGCGTGCTCCACAACGTGGTGCCCTCGAGACGCACTCCCAGCTTCTCGCCCGGGCGTGCATTCGTGGAGAACAACCCGCCCGTGCCGATGATCCTGGCCTTGTCGGGTGCGCCGTCGCGGGTGGTCGCGACCTTGCCCGCGCCGAGGTCGACACGCAGGTTGCCGTACGCTCCACGTCCACCGACGGCACCCCGCACGCAGACGTCGGTCCCGTCGTCGCACGAGCCGACCGGCTCGACGCCCAGGAGCTTGTCGGTGCGGCGCTCGATGTCGCCCGTGACGGGGTCGACGGACACGACGGGCGTGACGAAGTCGGTGTCGTCGCCCTTGGGCTTGTCGGGAGCCAGGTAGAACACGACGCGAGCCTCGCCGGAGGCGGTGCTCGACACGACGGGCTCGACCAGGATGCCCGGAGCCCCGCCACCGGGGCTGTACGGGTGGGACCAACGCTTCAGCCCCGTCGTCGTGTCGACGCCAACGATCTCGAGCCGCTTGCCGCTCGCCCGCGCGATGACGACGGCCGTGGTGCCGGTCACCAAGGGCTGCCCGATGACGTCCAGGTCGGTGGTCCAGGCCACCGTGGCGGGCCTGGTGTCGCGCTGCGGTCCCTGAGGCGTCGCCGACGTGGACGGCTTCTTCTCGGCGGCCTTGCTGTCGCTGCCGCCGTCGCCGCCGGTGCACGCCGTGAGCGCAAGCAGCATCGCCATGATTCCCCCGATAGTCCTCACCGCGGCAGGGTATCGGACATGTCGTGGCGGTCAACGGATCGTCAGCGCGGCGGCACGGTCGGTACCGGCAGCAGCAACGCAGCGGGCGCGCCCATCGGCACGGCCGGCGCGACGGGTGCGACGACCGGCACGCGCACGTACGGCTCACCCACGGGCGGTCGAGCGTCCATCTCTCCCCTGTTGGGCCACAGGGCCATCGCCCGCTCGGCCTGTGCCGTGATGGTCAAGGACGGGTTGACGCCCAGGTTGGCGCTGATCGCCGAGCCGTCACTGATGTGCAGTCCGTCGTAGCCGAACACCCGCTGGTAGGGGTCGATCACGCCGGTCTCTGCGCTCGCGCCGATCACGCAGCCGCCGATGAAGTGCGCCGTCATGGGGATGCCCGCCAGGTCGGCGGTCGAGCTGCCGGCGTTGCCACCGATCTCGGTCGCGAGGTCGCGGGCCACCCGGTTGGCCATCGGGATCCAGCTGGGGTTGGGGTCGCCGACACCCTGCTTGCTGGTCATCCGGCGTCCGAACAGCCCCTTCTTCACGTAGGTCGTGATCGAGTTGTCGAGCGTCTGCATCACCAGCACGACGATCGACTGCTCGGCCCACCGTCGCGGGTTGTGGATCGCGAGTGCCCGGCGCACCCCGAGGGCGCGGTAGGCGCGCCAGACGGCTTTGAGCTGCGATCCGCCGTGACCGCCGTCGACCAACGGTGCGTTGATCAGCCCCAGCGCGCTCGACCCGTGACCGTAGCGGCAGACCTCGACGTGCGTGTGCTCGTCGGGGTGGAAGGACGACGTGATCGCGATGCCGGGCGTGTAGTCGGCGTCCTTGCGCATCGAGCGCGCGGTCAGCACCGCCTCGGAGTTGGTGCGGCTGAGCTCGCCGATGCGCGCCGACAGCCTCGGCAACGTCGTGGCCCGCAGCTCGTGCAGCAGCCGCTGGGTGCTGAGCGCGTTGCCGGCGAAGACGACCTGCTCGGCCGAGAACGTGCGACGTCGCAGCGCGTTGCCCGTGCGACGCGTCGTGACGTCGTAGCCTCCGCCGGCCCGGGGACGGACCCCCGTGACGGTCGTGAGCGGGTGCACGACTGCACCGGCACCCTCGGCAAGGTGCAGGTAGTTCTTGACCAGGGTGTTCTTTGCGTTGTGGCGGCAGCCCGTCATGCAGGCGCCGCAGTCGATGCATGCGTTGCGCGTGGGCCCCGCGCCACCGAAGAACGGGTCGGGCACCTCGTCGCCCGGAGCGGCTCCGTGGTCGGCACCGAACAGCACGCCGACGTCGGTGGCGTGGGCCGTGTGCTCGACACCGTAGTCCTTGGCGAGCGCCCTCAGGTGCTCGTCCGCGGGGCTGTCGCCCGGGTACGTCGTGACGCCGAGCATCTTGCGGGCCTGGGCGTAGTGCGGGGCGAGCTCGCTCTTCCAGTCGGCGAGCCCGGCCCACTGGCGATCGCGGTAGAAGGCGTCGAGCGGTTCGTAGAGCGTGTTGGCGTAGACCAGCGAGCCACCACCCACCCCGGTGCCGCTCGCGATCAGGACGTCGCGCAGCAGCGTGATGCGCATGATGCCGAAGCAGCGTGCCCAGGGCGCCCACAGGTAGCGGGTCGCCTGCCACGACGTCTTGGGCAGCTCGTGGTCGGCGAACCGGCGGCCCGCCTCCATCACGCCGACGCGGTAACCCTTCTCGGTCAGCCGGAGTGCCGCGACGCTGCCGCCGAAGCCCGAGCCCACCACCAGGACGTCGTAGTCGAAGTCGCTCATCTCCCGAGCATACGACGTTGTTGACACTCTGCCAATAGCCGGTGAGACTGAACCCATGCCCCACCCACGATCGCGCCTGGCACCGGCGGAGCGGCGTCAGCAGATCATCGACGCCGCCCGCCGCCTCTACGTCGACCGGCCCTATGACGCCGTCTCGACCAGCGAGCTCGCCGATGCCGCCGGCGTCGCCCGGGGGCTCATCAACCACTACTTCGGCGACAAGCGCGAGCTGTTCCTGGCCGTGATGCGCGAGTCGATCATGATGCCCGAGCGCGCCCTGCCCGAGCTCGAGGGCAGGACGCTCGCGGATCGCGCCGCGATCACGATGGACTGGATCCTGGAGGCGGCCACCACGTACGGCCAGGCCTGGGTCGC
The DNA here is from genome assembly GCA_040511655.1 of Aeromicrobium sp. GTDB lineage: Bacteria > Actinomycetota > Actinomycetes > Propionibacteriales > Nocardioidaceae > Aeromicrobium. Next base: position 3,790 of record JBEVGQ010000103.1, read on the forward strand.
CGCCAGCGGTGCGGGCAACCTGCACGGCAGCTCCGACATCCAGCAGATCGTCGACGAGGCGGACGACCGCGCGGCACGCCTGGTGCTCGACGCGCTCGGACTGCCCGACACGCCGCACCTGCGGGCCCGCCTGCGTCCGGTGGCAGCGCTGACCAAGGCCGTCTGCCGCGAGTGGCTCCAGCGGGAGACGTTCAGCCGCGCCGAGGCCCTCAGCCTGCTCACCGAGAGCGTCCTGCTGTTCGCGCTGCATCCGGCCCCGGCCCCCGACCGCCCCACGAAAGGCACCGACTCATGACCTCGATCGGCATCATCGGCTCCGGGTTCGGCGCGCTCGCCGTGGCGATCGAGCTCAGGCGCGCCGGGCACACCGACCTGCGGCTCTGGGAGCGCGCGGACGGCATCGGCGGCGTCTGGCGCGACAACACCTATCCCGGCGCCGCCTGCGACGTGCCGTCGCCGCTGTACTCGTTCTCGTTCGAGCCGTCCGCGGAGTGGTCGTCGCGCTACGGCGTGCAGCCCGAGATCCTCGACTACATCCGCGCGACCGCCGACAAGTACGGCATCACCCCCCTGGTGCAGCTCGGGCGCGACGTCGTCGCGGCGCAGTACGACGAGTCGGCCGCCACGTGGACCGTCCGCTTCGACGACGGCGACGAGCAGACCGTCGACGTGCTCGTCTCCGCCGTCGGCCAGCTGTCGCAGCCCGTGCTGCCGCGCATCCCGGGCGTCGACTCCTTCGAGGGAGCGTCGTTCCACTCGGCCCGGTGGGACCACGACGTCGACCTGGAGGGCCGGCGCGTCGCGGTCGTCGGCACGGGGGCCAGCGCGATCCAGTTCATCCCGCACGTCGCCGAGCAGGCGTCCGAGCTCGTGGTGTTCCAGCGGACGCCGTCGTACATCCTGCCCAAGCCCGACCAGCGG
>JBEVGQ010000104.1:0-4579 GCA_040511655.1 Aeromicrobium sp.
CGTAGCCCTGCGCGAGCTCGTGGTCGGACAGTGTCGTGCCGCAGCGGGGGCAGTAGGGGGCGACGCGGTAGTCCTCGGTCAGCAGCCCCTTCTTGAAGATCGTCGACAGCGCCCACCAGACGCTCTCGACGTACGAGGGCTCCATCGTGCGGTAGGGGTCGCTCATGTCGACCCAGTAGCCCATCCGGTCGGTCATCTCCTCGAAGAGGTCGACGTTGCGGACGACGGCCTCGCGGCACTTGGCGTTGAACTCGGCGATGCCGTAGGCCTCGATGTCGGGCTTGCCGTTGAAGCCCAGCTCCTTCTCGACCGCGATCTCGACCGGCAGGCCGTGGCAGTCCCAGCCGGCCTTGCGGTCGACGTGGTAGCCCTGCATCGTCTTGAACCGCGGAAAGACGTCCTTGAACACGCGGGCCTCGACGTGGTGGGTGCCGGGCGTGCCGTTGGCCGTCGGGGGACCCTCGTAGAAGGTCCAGCGAGGTGCGTCGGCCGGGGTGTCGAGGCTCGCCGCGAACGTGCCCTGATCGGCCCACAGATCGAGCATCTCGCGCTCGAGGACCGGCAGATCCACATGCGCTGGAACGGGGCGGTACGAGGGCAGGTCAGACGCGTGCGAAGTCACACCTTCAATTCTACGGGTGGGCGTCTCGGAGCCTGCGGCGGTGCGAGTTGGCATTGTCCGGACGGGGGTCTAACCTTCGTGCATGCCAAACACCAAGCTCGCCGTTCGAGCGGACGAGACCCCCTGGACAGCTGCCGAGACCAAGGAGGTCCGCAGCGAGCTGGAGGGCGACCTGGCCCGCCTGCGCGTCGAGCTCGACGCCTCCGCCCGCGAGCTGCAGGACCTGCTCCGCGACGGTGTCGACGGAGCAGGCAACGACCAGGCCGACGTCGGTTCCAAGGGCCTCGAGCGCGATGCCGAGATGTCGTTGCGCGCCAACCAGAGTGAGCTGCTGCTGCAGACCGAGAAGGCGCTCGACCGCCTCGCGAAGGGCACCTACGGCCAGTGCGAGGTGTGCGGTGAGGCGATCGGCAAGAATCGTCTGATGGCGTTCCCGCGTGCGACACTGTGCATGACATGCAAGCAGCGCGAGGAGCGTCGCTGAGCCCTGGCGACGACCACGGCGCGACCACGAGGACGTACGTGCGGCTGTTCGCCGTCGTCGCGCTGGTCGCCTTCGTCCTCGACCAGGTCACCAAGGTCGTGGCCGTCGAGAGGCTGCAGGGTCGTGCGTCGATCGAGATCATCCCTGGCGTCCTGTCGCTGAGCTTCCTGCGCAACCCCGGCGCCGCTCTCAGCACCGGCGCGGGTTTCACGCTGGTGCTCAGCATCATCGCGATCGCGGTCTGCGTCGGCGTCGTCCGCGTGGCGCCGCGTCTGCGAGACCGTGGGTGGGCCGTCGGGCTCGGCCTCCTGCTGGCCGGCGCTCTCGGCAACCTGTCCGACCGCATCTTCCGCGAGCCGTCGCCGCTCAAGGGCCACGTCGTCGACTTCATCGACTACGGGGTCTTCGTCGGCAACGTCGCCGACATCGCGCTGACGTTCGCGGCCATCATCATCGTCTGGCGTGCGTGGCGTGGCGTGCGGATCGACGGCACACGCGAGGAGAAGTCATGACGACCGACGGCACCGAGGTCGCCCTCGACCACAAGGTCATCCAGATCCCCGAGGGGCTCGAGGGCGAGCGGGTCGACAGCGCCCTGGCACGGTTGCTGGGGCTGTCGCGCACGCGCGCCAGCGAGCTGGTCGCCGACGGGCACGTGACGCTCGACGGGCAGACCCCGGCCAAGTCCGACCGCGTGTCGTACGGCTCGGTGCTCGAGGCGTCGATCCCGGCCCCGCGCCGGGCCGTCGTCGTCGCCACCGAGGTCGAGGGCATGCGGCTGGTCCACCAGGACGACGACATCGTCGTGGTCGACAAGCCCGTAGGTGTAGCCGCCCATCCGTCCGTCGGATGGAGCGGACCGACGGTGCTCGACCACCTGGCCGGTGTGGGCATCCGCATCTCGACGTCGGGAGCACCCGAGCGTCAGGGCATCGTCCACCGCCTCGACGTGGGCACCAGCGGTCTCATGGCGGTCGCCAAGTCCGAGCACGCGTACACCGTGCTCAAGCAGGCCTTCCGTGACCGCACCGTCGACAAGACGTACCACGCGCTGGTGCAGGGCCACCCCGACCCGCACACGGGCACGATCGACGCGCCGATCGCACGCCATCCCAAGCACGACTTCAAGTTCACGGTCAAGGACGGCGGCCGCGACAGCATCACCCACTACGACACGCTCGAGGCGCACCGTTTCGCGAGCCTGCTGACGATCAAGCTCGAGACCGGGCGCACCCACCAGATCCGCGTCCACATGAGCGCGATCCACCACCCCTGCGTGGGCGACCTGATGTACGGGGCCGATCCGACCCTCGCCAAGCGCGTCGACCTCGACCGGCAGTGGCTGCACGCGCACAAGCTGGGCTTCGTCCACCCGCGCACGGGGGAGTACGTCGAGTTCGAGTCGACCTACCCGGCCGATCTGGTGCACGCGCTCGAGATCGTCCGCACGATCGACGACAACCCGCTGCCCCGCTGACGCGAGGTATTCCCGAGGAGTCTGCACCGTGTTCGGCGAGGTCCCGGCCCTGCCCGTCGTCGTCCCGGCGGCGGTCGTCGTGTTCGGCGGGCTCGTGTGGCGGCTGCGACGACGCGGCGCGCTGACTCCGCTGAGCGTCGCATTCGCGGCCTGCGTCTGCGTCTACGGTGCGGGTGTCGTCGCCAACACGGTCTTCCCGATCTACCTCGATATGCCGGGCAGCGTCCCGCCGTGGTCGTCGTCGATCAGCGTGAGGCCCTTCGTCGACTACGAGCTCGCCGACGCGGTCCAGAACGTCATCGTTTTCGTTCCGGTCGGTGTCCTGGTCGCGCTCGCCGGGGCCAAGCCCTCGCTGGCCAGGGCCACGGCGCTCGGAGCGTTGTTCAGCCTGCTGATCGAGACTTCCCAGTACGTCAGCGCCCGCCTGTGGCACGGAGGCCATGTCGCCGACGTCAACGACCTGATCTTCAACGTGGTGGGCGCGATGGCGGGCTACGGGCTGGTCGCGAGCGCGAAGCGCGTGTACCGCCTCGCCCGCCCCGCGAGTGGCGCAGATTCGCGGAACTGAGACGGCGTTTCCCGCGGATGTGCGCCACTCGAGGAGTGGAGTGCACCACTCGCCGGGGTGCGGTCCGTGGGTGGAAGAATGTGGCCATGTCTCCTGTCGTGCGCCAGTCCGAGAAGCTCAGGGATGTCCTCTACGACATCCGCGGACCTGTCAGCGCCCGAGCCGCTCAGCTCGAGGCCGAGGGGCACCGCATCCTCAAGCTCAACATCGGCAACCCGCAGCCGTTCGGCTTCGACGCCCCCGCCGAGATCCTGCAGGACGTCATCGCGGCCCTGCCCGGATCGGCCGGCTACTCCGACTCCCGCGGCATCCAGTCGGCCCGCCGTGCCGTCGTGCACCACTACCAGCTGCAGGACGGCTTCCCGACGATCGACATCGACGACGTCTGGATCGGCAACGGCGTCTCCGAGCTGATCTCGATCGCGCTGCAGGCACTGCTCGACAACGGCGACGAGGTGCTGATCCCCGTCCCCGACTACCCGCTCTGGACGGCCGTGACCAACCTCGCGGGCGGGGTGCCGGTGCACTACCGCTGCGACGAGGACAACGAGTGGAACCCCGACCTCGCCGACCTCGAGTCCAAGATCACCGACCGCACCAAGGTCATCGTCGTGATCAACCCCAACAACCCCACCGGTGCGGTCTACTCGCGCGAGACGCTCGCCGGCATCGCCGACCTCGCGCGCCGCCACGACCTGGTGCTGATGGCCGACGAGATCTACGACAAGATCCTGTACGACGAGGCTGTCCACGTGCCGATGGCCAGCGTCGCGCCCGACGTGCTGACGTTGACGTTCAACGGGCTCTCGAAGGCCTATCGCGTCTGCGGCTACCGCGCCGGCTGGCTGGTGGTCACCGGTCCGCTCGAGCGTGCCCGCGACTACCTCGAGGGCATCACGCTGCTGGCGTCGATGCGGCTGTGCCCCAACGTGCCGGCGCAGAACGCGATCCAGGTGGCGCTGGGCGGCTACCAGTCGATCAAGGAGCTGATCCTGCCCGGTGGGCGCCTGCTCGAGCAGCGCGACACCGCCGTGGCGGAGCTCAACAAGATCCCCGGCGTCAGCGTCGTCAACCCCAAGGGGGCGCTGTACGTGTTCCCGCGGCTCGACCCCGAGGTCTATCCCATCAAGGACGACCAGCAGCTCGTGCTCGACCTGCTGCTGCAGGAGAAGATCCTGCTGACGCAGGGCACGGGCTTCAACTGGCCCGACCCCGACCACCTGCGCATCGTCACGCTGCCGTGGGCGCGCGACCTCGCCGAGGCGATCCAACGTCTCGGCAACTTCCTGAGCAGCTACCGCCAGGTCTGACCCAGGACGGTCGCCAGAGAGGCCGTGAGCGCAGCGAGGGGGACTGACGTAAGCCCGATTGTGGGTGGTTCGCCTCGGGCTTCGCCCTCACGGTCGCTGCGCTCCCTGGCGAACGAGG
>JBEVGQ010000105.1:0-4032 GCA_040511655.1 Aeromicrobium sp.
ACGGCTCGAGCACCCCGGTGGCCTTGCCGTTGCCGTCGACGACGACGCGCACGCCGTCGCGCTCCTCGACGTGCAGCGAGCGGTGGCCCTTGTCGATGCCGACGAAGCTGCGCACGAAGTCGTCGGCAGGCGCGGCCAGGATGTCGCCGGGCGAGCCGACCTGCGCCACCTCGCCGCCCTTCTTGAGGATGACGACCTGGTCGCCGAGCAGGAAGGCCTCGTCGATGTCGTGGGTGACGAACACGATGGTCTTGTCGAGATCGCGCTGCAGCCTCAGCAGCTCGGTCTGCAGCTCCTCGCGCACGATCGGGTCGACCGCGCCGAACGGCTCGTCCATCAGCAGGATGTTCGGGTCCGACACCAGCCCCCGTGCCACGCCGACGCGCTGCTGCTGGCCGCCCGACAGCTGGCTGGGGTACTTGGTGGCGAGCGACGGGTCGAGGCCGACGGTCTCGAGCACTGCGTACGAGCGGTCGCGCGCCTCCTTCTTGCCGACGCCGTTGAGGCGCAGCACGGTCGCGACGTTGTCGATGACCTTGCGGTGCGGCAGCAGGCCCGCGTGCTGCATGACGTAGCCGATGCTGCGTCTCAGCTCGACCTTGTTGCGCGTCGCGATGTCGACGTCGTCGATCAGCACCTGGCCCTTGCTCGGGTCGACCATGCGGTTGACCATGCGCAGCAGCGTCGTCTTGCCGCAGCCGGAAGAGCCGACGAACACCGTGGTGGTGCGCGACGGCAGCACCAGGCTGAAGTCGCCGACCGCCTCCGTCCCGTCGGCGAAGGTCTTGCCGATGGAGCGGTACTCGATCATGCGGTCCTCCGCGCTCGACGCCAGCGCGTCGGGACAGTAGGTAGGCAAGGAAAGGTCGTGCGGTTGCTGCGGGTCCACCAGTCTGACGTGCCGATCGACTGGCGGCAATCGGAACCGCCCTCTCGGTCGTGCATCACGTCGCGTCGCGCACCCGTCGCTCGACGGGGGTCGGCCCCGCGACGACGGGCAGGCCGTCGGCACGCCATGCGTGGATGCCGCCCACGATGTCGCTGGCGGGCAGCCCGAGCGAGACGAGCGCGGCCGCGGCGAGCGACGAGGTGTAGCCCTCGGTACAGACCACGATCCACTCCTGGCCCTCCCTCGCCCACGGCAGGCTGGCGCCCGAGCGCGGGTGCAGGCGCCACTCGAGGTGATTGCGCTCGACGACGACGGCGCCGGGGATCTCGCCGTCCAGCTCCCGCTGCCACCCCGGGCGGATGTCGACGATCAGCGCGCCCCTGGCCACCCGCTCGAAGGCCTCCCGCGGCGAGATGCGGTCGAGCCCGCCGCGAGCCGCGTCGAGCAGCTCGTCGACGGACGCGAACGTGGCCGTCACGACGCGGCCCGCAGGTCGGGGGCCGGCGCCTCGGGGTCGTCCGTCCACACCGAGGCCAGGCGGACCAGCTGGTGACCGTCGATGTCGTAGTAGTTCATCTGCGACAGGGGCGGCGAGTACGCGTGGACGCTCACGGCCGTCTCTGCGTGGCCGTTGCGGACGTCGTGCACGTAGTGCTCGCCGAACAGCACCGAGTCCCCTTCGGCTCGCGGCGTCTCGGTCAACGTCTCGGCGCCCGGAGCCCACACGGCCTCGGAGAGCGTCCCGCTCACGACGGTGAACGCACCGGACGACCCGCCGTGGTCGTGCAGCTGGGTGCCCTGCTCCTGCGTCCAGCTGATCAGCCACACGTCGACCTCGTCGTCGCATCGCAGCCGCACGTGCCATCGGTTCTCGGCGTCGGCGTGCACCTCGTGCAGACCCGCGCGGACGTCGTCGGCGACGTCCCGGGTGAGTGCGGCGAGATCGGCCAACGACAGGGGTGCGACGGTGGTGGGGCGTGCGGTCATGACCCCATGCAAGCCGAGATCGCAGCAGTTCTGGCTCCTGCTCACCAGTCGGACACGTGCCCTGGCTGCGTCCGGATGCGGTAGGGCGACGGGGCACCTCATGAGTGCGCTCACCCCGTTTTGGTGACCACCCGAAGCATGCGATAGAGTCACGTTCGCGGTTCGCCGCACAGCATGGCCCCGTGGCGCAGTTGGTTAGCGCGCCGCCCTGTCACGGCGGAGGTCGCCGGTTCGAGTCCGGTCGGGGTCGCCATGTGAGAGAGCCCACGCCCCTCTTCGGAGGGACGTGGGATTTTTCTTGCCTCCACAATGATTGAACGTTGTATGACTTCTTCACTGACGACCGACCCGTTCGTGCTCGACGACGCCGCCCTCGACGTGCTCTTCCGCGAGGCCCGCTCCCTCAACACCTTCAGCGATGAGCCCGTCTCCGCCGCCCAGGTCCGCGAGGTGTTCGAGCTGGTCAAGCTCGGCCCCACGATGATGAACATCCAGCCGATGCGCCTGCTGCTGGTCGAGCAGGGCGAGGGCCGCGACCGGCTCGTGCCCCACATGGCCGACGGCAACAAGGCGAAGACCGAGTCGGCGCCCCTGGTGGCCGTCGTCGCGTCCGACGTCGACTTCCACACGTCGATGGACCAGCACTTCCCGCACAAGCCGGGCATCGGCGACATGTTCGCCGGCGACGAGGCCAAGCGTGCCGAGATCGCCCGCTACAACACCGCGCTGCAGACGGGCTACTTCATCATCGGCCTGCGCGCGGCGGGCCTGCACGCTGGGCCCGTCGGCGGATTCGACGCTGCCGGCATCGACCAGGAGTTCTTCGCCGGCACCTCGTGGCGCACGCAGCTCGTCGTCAACATCGGCCACCCGGGCGAGAACGCCTGGTTCGACCGTCTCCCCCGCATCTCAGCCGACGACGCCGTCCGCACCGTCTGATGCCTGACGGGGCGGAGTGACAGGCTGGGGTCATGACCGACCTCACCGCGCGCGTCCACGACGTGCTTCCCTCCGTCCTGGACGATCTCGAGTCGCTCGTCCGCATCCCGTCCATCTGGGCGCAGCCCGAGCACCATGACGACGTGCACCGCAGCGCCGCCGCGGTGCAGCGACTGCTGACCGAGGCGGGGTTCGCCGACGCCCGGATCGTCGAGGCCGGCGGGGCGCCCGCCGTCATCGCACACCATCCCGCCCCGCCGGGCGCGCCCACCGTGCTGCTGTACGCCCACCACGACGTCCAGCCCACGGGCGACCCGGCGCTGTGGACGTCTCCTCCGTTCGAGCCGACTCGTCGCGGCGACCGGCTCTACGCCCGGGGTGCCGCCGACGACAAGGCCGGGCTGGCGGCGCACCTCGCGGCGTTCCGCGCCCACGACGGCAACCCGCCGGTCGGCGTGACGGTGTTCGTCGAGGGCGAGGAGGAGTCGGGCTCACCCAGCCTGGTCGCGCTGCTCGAGCAGCACCGCGACGAGCTGACCGCCGACGCGATCGTCATCGCCGACTCTGCCAACTGGGCCATCGGCGTGCCGGCCCTGACGGTCACCCTGCGTGGGATGGTCGACTGCGTCGTGACGGTCGAGACGCTCGGCCACGCCGTGCACTCCGGCATCTGGGGCGGCGTCGTGCCCGATGCGCTGACCACGCTGAGCCGGCTGCTCGCAACCTTGCACGACGACGAGGGATCGGTCGCGATCGAAGGCCTGCACCACGGTGTCGCCGCCGATCTCGAGTACCCCGAAGACCGCTTCCGCGAGGAGTCGTCCGTCCTGCCGGGCGTCGAGCAGATCGGGCGCGGCTCGATCGTCCAGCGGCTGTGGGCCGAGCCCGCCGTCAGCGTGCTGGGCATCGACGCCACTCCTGTCGCCACGGCGTCCAACACGCTGTCGCCGAGCGCTCGCGCCAAGATCGGCATGCGTGTCGCGCCGGGTGGCGATGCGGCGGCCCACCTCGACGCCCTCGTCGCGCACCTCGATAAGCACGCGCCGTTCGGCGCTCGGGTCACGGTCGAGCGCGGCGACCTCGGCGAGCCGTTCACCGTCGACGCGAACGGCCCGGCCTACGACGCCGCCCGCTCGGCGTTCCGCGATGCGTGGGACGGCACCGAGCCGGTCGACATGGGCATGGGCGGGTCCATCCCGTTCATCGCCGAGTTCGCC
>JBEVGQ010000106.1:0-10936 GCA_040511655.1 Aeromicrobium sp.
CCGTCGCCGGCACCGAGCTGCGCGTCGGCGACCTGGTGATCGTGCAGGCGGGGGAGGTCGTCCCCGGCGACGGCGACGTCGTCGAGGGAGTCGCCTCGGTCGACGAGTCGGCCATCACCGGCGAGTCCGCGCCCGTCATCCGCGAGGCCGGCGGCGACCGCTCGGCGGTCACCGGCGGCACCAAGGTGCTGTCCGACCAGATCACGGTCAAGATCACCTCGGCCCCCGGCGAGACGTTCATCGACCGGATGATCGCGCTGGTCGAGGGCGCGTCGCGCCGCAAGACGCCCAACGAGATCGCGCTGTCGATCCTGCTGGTCAGCCTGACGATCGTGTTCGTCCTGGCGGTCGCGACGCTCAAGCCGATGGCCGACTACGCGGGTGCCCCGCAGAGCACGTTGGTGCTCGTCGCGCTGCTGGTGTGCCTGATCCCCACCACGATCGGCGCGCTGCTCAGCGCTATCGGCATCGCCGGCATGGACCGGCTCGTGCAGGTCAACGTGCTGGCGATGTCAGGCCGTGCGGTCGAGGCCGCCGGCGACGTCAGCACGCTGCTGCTCGACAAGACCGGCACGATCACCTACGGCAACCGGCGGGCGTCCCGCTTCGTGCCTGCCGCAGGAGTGTCCGACGACGAGATGCGCGACGCCGCCCGGCTGTCGAGCCTGGCCGACCAGACGCCGGAGGGACGCTCGATCGTCGAGCTCGCCGTGGCCGAGGGGGCACCCGCCACCGTGGCGGCGACGGACGCGACCTTCGTCGAGTTCACTGCGCAGACCCGCATGTCGGGCGTCGACCTGGCCGACGGACGCATCGTCCGCAAGGGCGCCGGCGGTTCGGTCGCCGCGTGGGGCGGCGGCATCCCCGACGACGTCCGCGCCACGATCGACGAGATCAGCGGCTCCGGCGGAACGCCGCTGGTGGTCGCCGAGCAGGTCGACGGCGTCACGCGCGTACTGGGCGTCGTCCACCTCAAGGACGTCGTCAAGGAGGGAATGGTCGAGCGCTTCGACGAGCTGCGGCGCATGGGCATCCGCACCGTCATGATCACCGGCGACAACCCGCTCACGGCGGCGGCCATCGCGCAGGAGGCCGGCGTCGACGACTTCCTGGCCGAGGCCACCCCCGAGGACAAGATGCGCCTCATCCACCAGGAGCAGCAGGGAGGCAGGCTCGTCGCGATGACCGGTGACGGCACCAACGACGCCCCTGCGCTCGCGGCGGCCGATGTCGGCGTCGCGATGAACTCGGGCACGTCGGCGGCCAAGGAGGCCGGCAACATGGTCGACCTCGACTCCGACCCGACCAAGCTCATCGACATCGTCGGCATCGGCAAGCAGCTGCTCATCACCCGCGGTGCCCTGACCACGTTCTCGATCGCCAACGACGTCGCCAAGTACTTCGCGATCATCCCCGCGATGTTCCTCGTGGCGTACCCGTCGCTCGACGAGCTCAACGTCATGCACCTGGCGACGCCGCAGTCGGCGATCGTGTCGGCGGTCATCTTCAACGCCTTGGTCATCGTGGCGCTGATCCCGCTGGCGCTCAAGGGCGTCGCGTACCGGGCCGTCTCGGCGGCCGCGATCCTGCGCCGCAACATCCTCGTCTACGGGCTGGGCGGCGTCGTCGCCCCGTTCGTCGGCATCAAGCTCATCGACCTCGTCGTCTCCACCATCCCAGGAATCGGGTAGCCATGAACCGCGTCAACATCTCCGGCGGTCTCGTCCGCCAGTCCATCGTCGGCCTCAAGGTACTGATCGTCATGACGGTCGTGCTGGGCGTCGCCTACCCGGCCGCGGTGTGGGGCGTCTCGCAGGTCGCCTTCCACGACCGGGCGAACGGCCAGATCGTCTCGGTCGGCGGCAAGGACGTCGGCTCGCGGCTCATCGGACAGGACTTCGCCGTCCGCGACGACGCCCTGTTCCACAGCCGTCCGTCGGCCGCCGGCTACGACGGGCTCGCGTCGGCGGCGTCCAACCTCGGACCGTCCAACCCAGAGCTGCTCGCCTCCATCGCGAAGCGCCAGAAGGCGATCGCGAAGGTCGAGGGCGTCGACGTGGCCCGCATCCCGGCGGAGGCCGTGACGGCCTCGGGCTCGGGGCTCGACCCCTACATCTCGCCGGAGTATGCGGCGCTGCAGGTGCCTCGCGTCGCGAAGGCCACGGGGATGGACGTCGCCGCGGTGCGAGCGCTCGTCGCCGACCACACCGACGGCCGCCAGCTGGGCTTCCTCGGTGAGCCGAAGGTCAACGTGCTCGAGCTCAACCTCGCGCTGTCGGACCGGTAGGACGGGCCGGGGTGCAGACTGAGGACGTGCAGGGCGACGAGGACCGGCGACGGCAACGCGGTGTGCTGCGCGTCTACCTCGGTGCGTCGCCCGGCGTCGGCAAGACGTACGCGATGCTCGACGAGGGACGCCGGCGGGCCGAGCGGGGCACCGACGTCGTGGTCGGTTTCGTCGAGACGCACGGCCGCGTCCACACCGAGGCCCAGGTCGAGGGCCTCGAGGTCGTGCCGCGGCTCGTCGTCGACCATCGCGGCACGCGCCAGGAGGAGCTCGACGTGCAGGCCGTCCTCGCCCGGATGCCCGAGGTCGTGCTGGTCGACGAGCTCGCGCACACCAACGTGCCGGGCGTCGGCCACGAGAAGCGCTGGCAGGACGTCGAGGACCTGCTCGCCGCCGGCATCTGCGTCATCACGACCGTCAACATCCAGCACCTGGAGTCGCTCAACGACGTCGTCGAGTCGATCACGGGCATCCGCCAGCGCGAGACCGTCCCCGACAAGGTCGTACGCGGGGCCGATGCGATCGAGCTGGTCGACATGAGCCCCCAGTCGCTGCGCCGCCGCATGGCGCACGGCAACGTCTACGCCCCCGACAAGGTCGACGCCGCGCTCTCGCAGTTCTTCCGGGAGGGCAACCTGACGGCGCTGCGCGAGCTGGCGCTGCTCTGGCTGGCCGACCGTGTCGAGGAGGGGCTCGACCGCTACCGCGACCAGCACGAGATCGACTCCACCTGGGCGACCCGCGAGCGCATCGTCGTCGCCGTCACCGGGGGGCCGGAGTCGGAGGTGCTGATGAGGCGAGCCGCCCGCATCGCCTCCCGCACCGGCGGCGGCGAGTGGCTGGGCCTCTACGTCACGCGCGGCGACGGCCTCGTGCAGATGGACCCCGCGCGGCTGCACCGCCTGCACGTCATGACCGAGGACATGGGCGGCACGTTCCACTCCGTCGTCGGCGACGACACCGCGACGGCGATCCTCGACTTCGCGAAGGCCGAGAATGCCACGCAGGTGCTGATCGGTGCCAGCCGGCGAGGACGCCTGTCGACGCTCGCCAACCCTGGCATCGGTGAGATCGTCATCGCCGAGTCGGGCGACATCGACGTCCACATCGTCACCCACGACGAGGCCCGGAGGACGCGGGCGAACGTGCGGGCGACGCCCGAGCTGAGCCGCCGCCGGCGCCTGTACGGGTATCTCCTCGGTGTGCTGGGCCCGTTCGTGCTGTCGGGCCTGCTGCTCGCGACCCCCGACTTCCACGGGTTGCCGACCGAGGCGATGTTCTTCATGGCGCTCGTGGTCGCGACGGCCATCGCGGGGGGACGCTGGCCGGCCGTCGCGTGCTCCCTCATCAGCGGGTTCGCGCTCAACTTCTTCTTCACGCCGCCCCTGCGCACGTTCACGATCGCCAGCGGGGACAACGCCTTCGCTGTCGTGCTCTTCGTCGTGGTGGGGGTCTCGGTGTCGTCCGTGGTGGGGCTGGCGGCACGGCGGACGGCCCAGGCCGAGAGGGCGAGCGCCGAGGCGGACGCCCTGACGGTGCTGTCGCACAGCCTGCTGCACGCCGGCGACTTCCGGACCCTGCTCTCGAACGCCTGCGAGCTGTTCGGCATGGCTGGGGCGGCCGTGATCACGACCGACGGCGAGGTCGTCCACGCCTACGGCACGCCGATCGACAGCATCGGCGACGCCGACGTGGTGATGCCCATCGATGCCGACTCGAGCCTGGCGCTCGTGGGGCGGGCGCTCCCGGCCGCCGACCAGCGGCTGCTCAAGGCGTACGCGGCGCACGCGTCGGTGCTGGAGGAGCGGCGCCGTGCGGCTCTGGAGCGCAGCGAACGACGGGTGCTGGCCGAGACCGATCGCACTCGCACGGCCCTGCTCGCCGCCGTCTCCCACGACCTGAGATCGCCTCTGGCGGCTGTGAAGGCCGCCGTCAGCAGCCTGCGCAACACCGAGATCGCGTGGTCGCCGGAGGACGAGGCGGCGCTGCTCGAGACGGTCGAGGAGGGGGCCGACCGGCTCGACGACCTCGTGGCCAACCTGCTCGACATGAGCCGCATCCAGATGGGCGCGATCACGGCCCACGTCGACGAGGTCGAGCTGGAGGCGGTCGTGCTGGTCGCCCTGTCGTCGCTGACCGGGACCGACCGCGTCGACGTCGAGGTCGACGACGCCGCGGCCGTCGTCGTCGCGGACGCCGGGCTGCTCGAGCGGGTCGTGGCCAACCTCGTCGGCAATGCCCTGGCCTACGCGCCTGCGCCCACGCGTGTGCGCGTCGACGCGACGGCGTCCGGCGACCGGGTCGTCGTGCGGGTCGTCGACACCGGGCCAGGGGTCCCCGCCGAGCAGCAGGGGCGGTTGTTCGAGGCGTTCCAGCGCCTCGGCGACGTTCCTCACGGAGAGGGCATCGGCCTGGGGCTCGCGGTGGCGCGGGGCCTGGCCGAGGCGATGGGCGGTACGTTGACGGCCGAGGACACGCCCGGCGGAGGGCTGACGTTCGTCCTCGACCTGCCGGGGACGGGAGCGCTGCGATGACGTTCGTGCTGGCCGTCGACGACGACCCGGCGATCCTGCGCACGCTCTCGATCAACCTGCGAGCCCGCGGGTACGACGTCGAGACCGCCGGCGACGGTCGGTCGGCGCTGCAGGTGGTCGACGAGCGGATGCCCGATGCCGTGATCCTCGACCTCGGCCTGCCCGACCTCGACGGCGTGGCGGTGCTGAAGCGCCTGCGGACGTTCACGCAGGTGCCTGTCGTGGTGCTGTCGGCCCGGCACGAGTCGGACGACAAGGTCGAGGCGCTCGACGAGGGCGCCGACGACTACGTGACCAAGCCCTTCGACATGGAGGAGCTGCTGGCCCGCGTCCGCTCGGCGATCCGGCGGGCCGGGACGGGGGAGACCTCGCTCGTCCTCGTGGCGGGCGACGTGCGCCTCGACGTCACCGAGCGCCAGGCGACACGCGCCGGCGACGAGGTGCGACTGACCCCCACGGAGTGGCACATCGTCGAGGTGCTGGCCCGGCGCCAGGGCCGCCTGGTGCGGCAGGCCGAGCTGCTGCACGAGGTGTGGGGGCCGGCCTACGACCGTGAGACCAACTACCTGCGCGTCTACCTGGCCCAGATCCGCCGCAAGCTCGAGTCCGATCCGTCCCGGCCCACGATGTTCATCACCGACCCCGGCATCGGCTACCGCCTCGTGACGCCGGGCTGAGACGTCGTCGGGGTACGGTGCGCGTCATGAGACGTCATCCGGTCCTGGTCGCGTGCGCGGTCCCCGTGCTGCTCGCGGGATGCTCCGGCTCGGAGCCGGCTCCCGTGCCGACGGTTGCGCCCACCGCGGTCCCGACGCCGTCCGAGGGGGTGCTCACACCGGGCTTCGACCAGGAGCCTGACGGGGAGAGGGTCCCGGACGCGTCGTTGTCCCCGGCCGACATCACGGGTCTGCTGCGCATCGAGGCGACGAGCCGGGCCGGACGCGACACCTGCACGGGCGAGCAGCTGTCGACCGTCATCGACAACCTGGACGCGGCAGCCGGCCACCGGTACGGACGGTTGCTGCTGACCAACACGTCCGACCGTCCGTGCTCGATCGAGGGGTATCCCGGCATCGGGGCGCGTGGCGCATGGGGCAACACGCTCCAGCTGGCCGCGGAGCAGCGCGAGCCGCGTGACGGCGTGGTGACGCCGGGCCAGGTGATGCTCGCGCCGGGCGACGAGGCGGTCGCCGACCTCGAGTGGACCGGCGAGCTCGCCGGCGCCGAGTCGGAGAAGGCGTCCATGATCGCGGTGCAGCTCGGGCGAGGGCAGGACGCCTTCGGCATCCCGGCCGTCGCCGCCGTCGCCGCCGACAGCGGAGCGCAGTCGGGAGACTCCGTGCCGCTCGACATCGGCATGCTCACGACCGTCCGCATCGGTGCCGTGCACCAGCCACCCCGCTAGCGGCGGTGGACCCGTCGCCCGTCGCCGCGCTCGAGCGCGACCCCGCCACCGGGCTACTCGGCGGTGGCGTAGCCCTTCGCCAATAGCTCGACGAGCGTCGGACGTGTCGGTGTCCAGCCGAGCTCTGACTTCGCGCGTTGGCCGGTGGCCTGCTGGTCGAGCAGCAGCGCCTCGCCGAACCCGCCCAGGCGAGCCACGGTGTCCTCGTCGGGCTCGGGGACGACGGTCTCGGCGACCGCCTCGCCCAGCTCGCGCACCGTCGGGTTGACGCCCGAGACGCCGATGTAGGCCTTGCCGCCGGGCGCCTGGGTCAGCACGCGGACGTAGAGGTCGACCAGGTCGTCGACGTGCACCGTCGTCCAGTGCTGCTCCCCGCTGCCGATGAGGGTGAGCCGGCCTTCCTCGACGCCGTTCGCCAGCATCGCGGGGATGCCCTTGCCGTGCCCGTAGACGACGCCGGGCTGCACGACCGACGCCTTGACATCCGACTCCAGCGCGCGCTGCTCGCCGGCGGGACGCCACGAGGTGATCGCCGGGGGACGCGGCTCGCCGGTCTCGACGAGCGAGTCGCCGGCACCGTAGGTCCAGATGCCGCCCGTGTGCACGAAGGGCTTGTCGGTGCCCGCGAAGGCGTCGAGCGCTGCGGTGATGACGGCGTCGTTGAGCGCCGCGTCCCGCTCGTCGCTGCCGGCGGCGGTGTGCACGAGACCGTCGTGGGTGCGCAGCTCGGAGGCCAGCCACGAGGCGTCGAACAGATCGCCGATGACGCCCGTCGCACCGAGGTCGCTGGCCTTGAGGGACGACTGCTGGCTGCGGACGACCGCCGTCACCTGGTGCCCCTGCGCCACGAGCGCCGATGCGACGGCTGATCCGACGTGACCGGTGGCCCCGGTGAGCAGAATCTTCATGCCGTGGTCAACCCGCACCATACCGGCGGTATTCCGGCAGATCGGGATCCTTCCGGCTCAGTCGAACAGCTCGGAGAGCCAGTGCTCCTTCTTCTTCTTGCGGTACGGCTGCTGTCCGTAGCCGCCCGAGCGGCCGTCGTACCGCGGCTCGTCACGGCGGGGCGCGTCGTAGCGCGGCTCGGCGTACTGCTGCGGTGGGGCCGGGGCGGGTGCTGCGGGGATGTCGGCCGTCGCCCGCTCGAGGATCTTGTCGAGCTCACCGCGGTCGAGCCAGACGCCGCGGCACTCGGGGCAGTAGTCGATCTCGATGCCGGACCGCTCGCTCATCACGAGGGTGGCGCTGTCGGTAGGACACTTCATACCTGACCAACTCGTGCGACCGGACGAGAGTTCCCCCGGCCATCGTCGTCAGTGCGGCAGGTGGCGGCGACCGGCCTGGACGAGCGTCTCCACGGCCGACAGGGCCAGCATCGCCCCGGTCGAGACGACCAGCATCCACGCGGCACCGTCGACCATCACGTGCGTCCAGCGTGGGGCGCCAGGACGGTAGAGCACGACGGCGAGCAGCGTCAGGACGGCGAGACCGACGGCCAGCACGGCGACGGCCTCGCGGGCCCGGGACTCCGGTGACCGACGGCGCGACATGTGACCCACGTTACGTCCGGAGGCGGACGCCGGCCACCCCGTCACGAGCACGGCACGCACGTGCGGGCGACCGGCCGTGCCTCGAGGCGCTCCTGCGGGATCGGCGCTCCGCAGCGCTCGCACACGCCGTAGGTGCCCTGCTCCAGGCGGTCGAGAGCGGCGTCGACGTCGACCAGTCGTGCGCGGGTCTGCTCGACCATCGTGCTGACCTGCGATCGCTCGAAGGCGATCGTCGATCCCTCGGGGTCGTGCTCGTCGTCGGCGTTGGAGTCGGCCGAGGCCTCGACGATGCCGTCGAACTCGCGGGTCAGGGAGGCAAGCAGCCGCGCGGCGCGCTCCCTCTCGTCGGTCAGCCGCGATCGGGCCGGTTCGCTGCTGGCCACGACGTCAGTCGCGCAGCCGTACCCGGCGTCCGGCGATCTCGTCGGACGAGACGGCCAGGACGACGTCGCGCTCGCCCGCTGCCCAGGCCGCGGGACGCCGCACCGTGGCGAGTCGCTCGAGGACGGCCGGGTCGGTGACCCTGCGGATCGAGCCGTGCACCGTGACCGACCAGCCCCACCGGAAGACGTCGTCGTGGTAGTCGACCTCGAAGACCACGTCGGTGCCGTCGTGCAGCCTGGAGAAGGATGTGCCGTCGGCGGTGCGGACGTAGACGACCGACTCGTGTGCCACGTAGTTGATGGGGAGCAGGTGCTGCTTCCCATCGACGACGAAGGCCATCCTTCCGACGGTGGCGGTGTCGAGCAGCTCGAGGCACTCAGACTCGTCGAGTCGAGCGGCACCGTCGGAGAAGAAGGCATTCATCGACCCAGCATATCGAGTGCACCAGCACGCGCGGTCGTCGCGGAGAAGAGCAAAGGCCCCATTCGGCGAGGAATGGGGCCTTCACAGTGCGGCATCAGGGACTCGAACCCCGAACCCGCTGATTAAGAGTCAGCTGCTCTGCCAATTGAGCTAATGCCGCCTGGTGGCCGAGCCACGAAGCGAGAGAAACGTTAGCAGGGGGTCACGGAACGTCACAATCCAGGGCGGTGCCCAGCAGGGCATGGGCCGCGTTGTGCCCTGCAATCCCGCTGACCGCGCCTCCTCGACGGGCTCCGCTGCCGCACATCAGCACGCGCGGGTGGGATGTCTCGACGCCCCAGCGCTCGGCCGCCGAGCGAGGCTTCTCGTCCTCCTCGAGCCACGGCCACCGCAGGTCGCCGTGGAAGATGTGCCCGCCCGGCATCGCGAGCGCCTCCTCGATCTGCGCGGGCGTCTTGTGCTCGGCGCCGAGGATCAACGGCTCGATGGGCTCGGCGAGGTGTTCGTCGAGTGCTGCCAGCACCTGGGCGTACGCGCGCTCGGCCGCCTCGGCGTCGGGCAGCACCTCGTACGGCGTGTGCAGGCCGAAGTACGTCAGGGTCTGGGCCTCGGTGTCGACGAGGTCGGGGCCGAGGATCGACCGGTCGGTCAGCGTGTGGCAGTAGAGCTCGCCCGCGGCTCGATCGGGCAGGGAGCCGCCGGCGGCCTGGCTCCACGCCTGCTCGAGGTCGCTCATCGACTCGCCCAGGTGGAAGGTGCCCGCGAACGCGACGGACGGGTCGATCCCCGACCTCAGCCGCGGCAGCCGTGACACCAGCAGGTTGATCTTGAACTGCGAGCCGGACGGCTTGGGCGGGGTCGGTCGTCCCATGAGCCCGGCGAGCGCGTACGGCGCGATGCCGCTCAGCACGTGACCGGCCTCGATCGCGAAGCCGTCGCCGCTCACCGTGACGCCGTCGTCGCGCGCTGCCACGGCCGTCACGGTGCTGTCGGTGCGGATCGTCGCGCCGGCCTCGCGCGCGACCCGTTCGAGCTCCGCGGTCACAGCCCCCATCCCGCCCACCGGCACCCGCCACTCGCCCGTCCCGTTGCCGACGAGGTGGTAGAGGAAGCAGCGGTTCTGCACCAGGCTCGGGTCGTGCAGCGAGGCGAAGGTGCCGATGAGCGCGTCGGTGCCGACGATGCCGCGGACCAGGTCGTGCCGGAAGCGCCGTTCGATCGCCGATCCGAGGGGCTCGTCGACGACGTCGGTCCAGATGGCCATCTCGTTGAGGTCGCGCAGGTTGCCGATGTGGGGGAGCGGTGAGAGCAGGGTCGGTGCGACGACGTCTGCCAACGCGGCGACCTCGGCGTAGAACCGGCGCCACGCGTCGAGCTCGTCGTCCGCGCCGGTCAGCGCTCGGAACGACTGACGGGTCGCCTCGCCCTCGACGGTCTCGACGAGCAGGCCGCCGCCTGGGTACGGCGTGTACGACGCGGTCTCGCGCGAGCGCAGCTCGAGCTCGAGACCGAGGTCGTCGATCAGCTGCTGCGGCATCAGGCTGACGAGGTAGGAGTAGCGCGACAGGCGGGCGTCGTGACCGTCGAACGTCTGGGCGCTGATCGCCGCGCCGCCGACGTGCGGCAGTCGCTCGAGCACGACGACGTCCTTGCCGGCCCGCGCCAGGTAGGTCGCTGCGACGAGGGCGTTGTGCCCGCCGCCGACGATGACGACGTCTGCGTGATCGGCCGCTGGGGAGGTCTGCGTCATGACGCCCACCCTAGGGCTGTGGCGTCGTGGGAGGACGGAATGTTGACGCTAGTTGAATGTTGAACTATATTGAGAGACCTACTGAGGAGAATTCAGATGCCTGCTGTGACCGTCGCCGACTGGACCGTCCTTCCCCGCGTGATCGCTGCGCCGACCCAGACCGAGGACCGCGCGCCGATCAGCGTCACCACCGCGCCGACCGGCTACGAGGGTGAGGGCTTCCCGGTGCACCGGGCGTTCGCCGGCGTCGACGCCCGCCAGCTCGACCCGTTCATCCACATGGACCAGATGGGCGAGGTCGAGTACCAGCCCGGCGAGCCCAAGGGCACGCCGTGGCACCCGCACCGCGGCTTCGAGACCGTGACCTACATGATCGACGGCGTCATGGACCACCAGGACACCCACGGCGGTGGCGGTTCGATCACCGACGGCGACACGCAGTGGATGACCGCCGGCAGCGGGCTGCTGCACATCGAGACGCCTCCTGCGTGGCTCGTCGTCGCCGGCGGGGTGTTCCACGGCCTCCAGCTGTGGGTCAACCTGCCGAAGGCCAGCAAGTGGCTGCCGCCGCACTACCAGGACATCCGCGGAACCGACGTC
>JBEVGQ010000107.1:0-8833 GCA_040511655.1 Aeromicrobium sp.
TAGAACTCGCGCGCCAGCGTGGCCGCGAGGTCGAAGCGGAAGCCGTCGACGTGCATCTCGGTGACCCAGTAGCGCAGCGAGTCCATGATGAGCTGCAGCGCGTGCGGGTTGCCGACGTTGAGCGAGTTGCCGGTGCCCGTGTAGTCCATGTAGTACTGCTGATCGTCCTCGACCAGGCGGTAGTACGACTGGTTGTCGATGCCCTTCATCGACAGCGTCGGCCCGAGGTGGTTGCCCTCGGCTGTGTGGTTGTAGACGACGTCGAGGATGACCTCGATGCCCACCTCGTGCAGCGCCCGCACCATGCCCTTGAACTCCTCGACCTGCGCGCCGGGACGCGACGTGTAGGCGTCGTGAGGCGCGAAGAAGCCGATCGTGTTGTAGCCCCAGTAGTTGGTCAGCCCCTTCTCGACCAGGTAGTGGTCGGTCACGAACTGGTGCACGGGCAGCAGCTCGATGGCCGTCACGCCGAGGCTCTGGAGGTGCTCGACGATCGACGGATGGCCGAGCGCCGCGTACGTGCCACGCAGCTCTTCGGGCACGCCGGGGTGCGTCATCGTCAGGCCCTTGACGTGCGCCTCGTAGATGACCGACTCGTTGTACGGCGTGCGGGGCAGACGGTCGTTGGCCCAGTCGAAGAACGGATTGGTGACCAGCGAGTACGGGACGTGACCGGCCGAGTCGAGGTCGTTGCGCTCGTCGGGGTCGTCGAAGGAGTAGCCGAACAGCGAGTCGTCCCAGTCGACGCCGTGCGAGAAGGCCTTGGCATAGGGGTCGATCAGCAGCTTGTTGGGATTGCACCGCAGGCCCTGCGCGGGCTCGTACGGTCCGTGCACGCGGTAGCCGTAGCGCTGGCCGGGGCCGACGCTCGGCAGGTAGCCGTGGTGGACGAAGCCGTCGACCTCCTCGAGGCGGATGCGGGTCTCGGTGCCGTCGTCGTCGAACAGGCACAGCTCGACCTTCTCGGCGACCTCGGAGAAGAGGGCGAAGTTGGTGCCGACGCCGTCGTACGTGGCGCCCAACGGGTAGGCACTTCCGGGCCAGGGGCGCAAGGTTTCTCCAGTGGTTGTGATGGACATCTGCTTCGCATTACCCCCAATCGGGCGGGGCAACCCGGGCACGGGTGTGAGGTCAGTCGCCGGCGGGCGGGCGCTCGGCGCGCAGGGGTGCGATGACGTCGGCGACGTGCGGGTCGTCGAAGAAATCCTCGAGCGACACCGGCAGCGGGATGCGCCAGTTGGGGTACTCGTCGATGGTGCCCGGCAGGTTGGGCTGGCGGCGCTCGCCGACGACGTCGGTGGGCGCGCTGAGCACCAGGCGGGACGCGGCCCGGGCGATGACGGCGTGCAGGGCGACGACCGGGTCGGACGTGTCGATGCCCTCGTCGTCGACCAGCCGCATCAGCGCTGCGCGGTCGTCGGCAGCCGCGGCCAACGCCTCGTCGACCGGCCCGTCGAGCAGGTCGAGGGACGCGCGCAGGCGGACGTGCTCGGCATCGAGCCAGCCCGTGGCGGTGGGCAGGTCGTGCGTCGTGACGCTGGCCATCGTCTCGGGCTCCCAGTCGGCGGGACGACGGAACGGCTGACCGGCGGCGTCCCAGTCGCGCTCGAACCACAGCACCGCCGAGCTCAGCATGCCGCGCTGGTGCATCGTCTCGGTGACGACGTCCTCGACGGTGCCGAGGTCCTCGCCGACGATGATGGCGCCGGCGCGGTGGGCCTCGAGCGCCAGCACCGCGAGCATCGCGTCGGCGTCGTAGTGCACGTAGGTGCCGCGGTGGGCGGGCTCTCCCGGCGGGATCCACCACAGGCGCCAGAGGCCGGCGATGTGGTCGATGCGGATGCCGTCGGCGTGCTGCAGCACGCTGCGCACCACGTCGCGGAACGGGGCGTAGCCGGCCGCGGCGAGCTCGGCGGGCTTGAAGGGGGGAAGGCCCCAGTCCTGCCCGAGCTCGTTGAAGGCGTCGGCCGGGCAGCCCACACGCACGGCGGGGGCGAACACGTCACGCTGCGACCAGGTGTCGGGCCCGCCGGCACTGACGCCCACCGGCAGGTCGTGGACGATGCCGACGCCCATGCCGCCGTCGTGGGCCGCCGCGCGCGCCGCGTCGAGCTGCTGGCGGCACAGGTGCTGCAACCAGGCGTGGAACGCGATGCGCTCGGCCAGCTCGACCCTCGCCTGGGTGACCGCCTGGCCTGTCGGGTCCTGCAGCGAGATCGGCCAGTCGCGCCAGTCGCCGCCGTGCAGCTCGGCGAGGGCGCAGAAGGTGGCGAAGTCGCGCAGCGAGGCGTCGACGGCGACGGATCGCTCATCGTCCGGCCGGTGCGGCCACAGCAGCTCGAGCGCCGCGTGCTTGGCGTCCCACACCGCGTCGTAGTCGATCGCATCGGTGTCGCGCTGGGGGGCGAGCGCCAGCACTGCGGCCTGCGTCGCCGTGTCTGCCGCAGCGTAGGCCGCCGTGTCGGTGACGCGCAGGTAGAGCGGGTTGGCGAAGCGCCGGCTGGCCGGCGAGTACGGCGATCGCTGGATCGGGTGCGTCGGAGCGACGGCCTGGACGGGGTTGACGAGGATGACTCCGGCCCCCTGCTCGGTGCCGGCGCGGCGGGCGAACTCGGCCAGGTCGCCGAAGTCGCCCATCCCCCACGAGTCGGCCGACCGGAGGGCGTACAGCTGCAGCATCCAGCCCCAGGTCGGACGGATGTCGTCCATGCGGGCGGGCGCGACGATGAGTGTCGAGGTCTGCTCGTCGGTGACGATCGTGTGCCAGCCGAGCGGGAGGTCGGCCGGCAGGTCGCCGTCGGTCTCGAGGGTCGTGCCGTCCTCGAGACGGATGCGGGCGGCGACGCCGAGGGCGCGCGGCTGTCCCTCGACGGCGACGACCGTGGCCGGCAGCGTCGTCGTCCGGTCGCGCTCGCGGGCGGCGTCGAGAGCCGACCGGACGGCCTCGGGCGAGGTGGCGTCGATGTCGAGCATGCCGAGCACGGCGACCACGAGCTCGGGGTCGACGACGACGGGCGTGCGGTCGGACCCCTCGTACTCCGTGGCAACGCCGTGGGCGTGGGCCAGCTCGACGAGATCGGGTGGCGTGGTCACGGTCCCAGCATTGCGGACAGTGCCTGAGGGTGCCAATCCACGGGACCTGTCGCTCAGCTGCCGGTGAAGGTCGCCTTGCCGGGTCCGTTCTCGATGAACGACGTCATGCCGTAGAGGCGGTCGTCGGTCGCGAACAGGCTCGCGAACTCGACGCGCTCGATCTCGAGACCTGTCTGCAGGTCGACCTCGATGCCGCGGTCGATCGCGTCCTTGGCCGCCCGCAGCGCGAGTCGCGGGCCGCCCACGAACTGGGCGGCCCACTCGACGGCCTTGGCGTACACGTCGGCAGCCGGGTGGACCTGGTCGACCAGGCCGATGGCGAGCGCCTCCTGGGCATCGACGAACCGGCCCGTGAAGATGAGGTCCTTGGCCTTGGCCGGGCCGACGAGTCGGGCGAGGCGCTGGGTGCCACCGGCACCGGGGATGATGCCCAGCAGGATCTCGGGCTGCCCGAGCTTGGCGTCGTCGGCGGCGAAGCGGATGTCGGTCGCCAGGGCCAGCTCGCACCCGCCGCCGAGCGCGAATCCGGTGATGGCGGTGACGGTCGGCTTGCTGATCGCCGCGATGTCGCGGGTGAAGGCCTGCAGGAGGTGGGCGTGCGTGATCATCTCGCCGTACGACATGCCCGCCATCTCCTTGACGTCGGCACCGGCGGCGAAGACCCGCTCGCCGCCGAACAGCACGACGGCGGCGACGTCGTCGCTCGCGTCGGCCTCGCGGGCGGCGTCACTCAGCTCGCTCTGCAGCTGAGCGTTGAGCGCGTTCATCCTGGGCCGGTCGAGCCGGATCGTGCCTACTCCGTCGTTGACCTCGAGTCGGACGAATTCACCCATGTCGTGCCTCCACACCATCCCCGGCGGGCTGGATGCCGCCGTCGCCGTCGAGCATAGGAGGTGTCGCGGTCACGGGCCCCCTGCCCTGGCGATCGCGGACGAGGAACAGCGGCGCCGCCAGCGCGAGCACCACCCCGCCGACGATCATCGCGCTGCCCGGCGAGGAGTCCGTCGCCACCGCGCCGAGCACCACCAGGCCGACCGATGCACCCGGATGCATCGCCATCGAGGACAGCGACAGCACCGTCGCACGGTGCTCGGCTCCGACGCGCTCGTGCAGGAGCGTCTCGTAGATCGCCCCGGCGGCGGAGTGCACCGCATAGGTGGCCAGCAGGCCGAGGACGACGCCCACCGGGCCCCCGGCCAACCCCATCGCGACCACCGTCGCGCCCTGGACGATCCGCAGCACCACCGAGACCGCGACCATGCTCCAGCGCCTCAGCATCATCGGCACCAGCGCTGCACCGACCGCGGAGACGCCCCACGCAGCGGCCGTCGCGGGACCCATCAGCGAGGCCGCTGCTTCGCGGTCACCGAGCAGGTCGGCCAGTCGGATGGGAGTCATCGACTCGAACGCGATGATGCCGAAGCCCCAGAGCAGCATCACCGCCATGAGCGCTGCCAGCACGCGCGACCGCAGCACCAGCTGTGCCCCGGTCACGATCGTGCGAGGCGTCGCCCTGAGCGAGGCGCCGAACCGGCCACGCCCCCGCGCGTCCGGCTCGTCCATCAGCACCAGAGCGACGGCCATCTGCAGCAGGGTCAGTCCGATCGCTATCCAGTACGGCAGGGCCAGCGCGTCAGCACGCCCCAGCGGCGCCCACGCGACCAGGCCCCCTGCCAGCAAGGCACCCGTCGCGACGCCGACTCCCACGATGCTGGCGTAGCCGGCGAGACCGCGGGCGACCACGGACGAGCGCTCTGCCGGCGGCGTCGTGGCGTGGACCGAGTCGACGAACCAGGCGTTCAACGGGCCGCTGTCGAGGGCGCGGTACGCGCCGGCGAGCCCCGTGGCGACGGCGAAGGCCGCCGGGGTGTGCGCCAGGGCGTAGACCGCGTACGAGCAGACCGCCACGACGGCCGAGGCCACGAACACCGGCTTTCGCCCGACGGCATCGGCGAACCCGCCGGTCGGCAGCTCCAGCACGAGGACGACCACGCCCTGCACCGCGGCCACGGCGCCGTACTCGGCGATCGTGAGCCCCCGCTCGAGCGGCAGCAAGGCCGCGACCGGCACGATCAGGCCGGTCGCGAGCCAGCGGATGCCGGCGATGAGCCAGAACCGTGTCCTGACCGTCATGACGACGACGGCCTGGGCAGCGTCAGCACGTGCAGCACGACGTCCTCGGAACCGCCGCGACCGGAGTAGCGCGTGACGACCTCGTGCAGCTCGTCCTGCAGCGCACTCAGGTCGGACGGATCGAGCCGCAGTCCGTAGTCGCTCATGCCGATGCCCGGGCGGTGCTCGGCCCAGGCCTCCAGCCCCTCGCGCAGGTACTGCTCCTGCCTGCGGCGCACCGCATCGACGTACTCCCGTCCCCCGTCGAGGTCGGCGAGCGACGAGGGGAAGGCCGTCGCGTCGTGCAGCGCCCGCCAGCGACGCTCGCGCCCGGACGGCTGCTCGTCGTCATCGGCCACGAAACCGAACCGTTCGAGCTGCCTCAGGTGGTACGACGCCGAGCCGCTCGACTGCCCGAGGGCTCGCCCGAGCTGCGAGGCCGTCGCCGGGCCCTCCGTGCGCAACCGGCCGAGCAGCTCGAGCCGCAGCGGGTGCGACACGGCCTTGAGGGTCTCGAGGTCGTCGACGACCTTCGACGTGAATGCCATGGGCCCACCCTAGACTGCAAAGATCCTTTTGCAAACAGTTCTTTGCGGTTAGGCCGTCTCCGACCATCCCTCTCCCCCGCGGGCCAGATAACCTGACCGCATGCCCGTGAGCCTCCGCGACGACGACCTGGCCCTCGAACCGACCTCGGGCTCCGAGGAGTTCACCGGCTTCGCGATCGTGATCGGCGGCGAGCGGCTCGGCACCGTCGCCCTGCGTCGCGAGAGCCGCAGCACGGCCTCGATCCGCTGGAACTCGCGCATCGAGCAGCCTTTCGTCGTCGCCCGCGCCCTGCGCCTGGCCGTTGCCCACGCGTTCACGACTCTCGAGGTCGGGCGCGTCGAGGTGCGCCTGCCGGTCGACGCCGGCCGCGACGTCCGCGCAGCCTCGATCGCGGGCCTCCGCCGCGAGGGCATCGTGCGACTGCCGGGCAGCACGCCGGACGAGGTGCTGATGGCGCGGCTGGCCGACGATCCCGCCGCCGACAGCCGCGACGGTTTCACCGCGATCCTCAACGCCGGCCTGCCGACCAAGCGCGTCATCAGCCAGGGGCTGGTCCGCGACGAGCAGGGCCGCGTCCTGCTGTGCGAGCTGACCTACAAGCAGGAGTGGGACCTGCCCGGCGGGGTCGTCGAGGTCGGCGAGGCACCGTCGATCGGGCTCGTGCGCGAGCTCCAAGAGGAGCTCGGCATCACGGTCGAGGTCCGCGACCTGCTCACGGTCAATTGGCTGCCCGCCTGGCGCGGCTGGGACGACGCCTGCATCTTCCTATTCGACCTCGGCGTCGTCGACAGCTCGATCACCGAGGGCATGTCGCTGCAGCCGACCGAGATCAAGGCCGTCCACTGGTGCGATCCGGCCGAGGTGCGCGCGCGGGCCACCGATGCC
Source organism: Aeromicrobium sp. (assembly GCA_040511655.1). Lineage (GTDB taxonomy): Bacteria > Actinomycetota > Actinomycetes > Propionibacteriales > Nocardioidaceae > Aeromicrobium. Next base: position 6,640 of record JBEVGQ010000107.1, read on the forward strand.
GCGATCGAGCTGCTCGAGGCCGTCGACGCCGGATCACTGCCGGTCTACCGCGAGGCCCCCAAGCAGCCGGAGTAGGGCCAGCTCACCAGCACCACCCTGCCGCCGGACGTCAGCGGACGGCGCCCTGGTCGCCCTCGCCGCCGACGACGCCGCCGTACTGGCCGAGCGCCCGCGGCGGCCCGTCGCCGCCGGGCAGGTAGAGCAGCACCTGGTGCAGGTAGCTGAGGGTGCCCGACCCGGAGATGCCGGCCGAGAGGAAGGCCCGCTGCGGCGATCCCTCGGGCCAGGTGACGGTCAGGCCGTCCTCGACGGAGTAGGTGTCGGTGCGCAGAAGCGTCACGAAGGCCAGTGCCCCGCCGTCGCTGGTGCGCAGCGCGTACTGGACGTCCTGCGCCTCCCATGCCTGGCTGAAGCGCACGTCCTTGAGCTCGGCGTTGCTCCGCGCCGTGGCCCGCATCTGCTTGATGAAGGAGTCGTCGGCGATCGCGCGCGCGGCGGGGGCCTTCGGATCGGCGAGCACCGCGGCATAGGCCTTGGCCGCGTCCTGCGGCGACATCGACATGCCCACGCCGTCGTCGGCAGCCACCTTCAGCGCGGCACCCCCGGAGCGCCGGATCGGCGGCAGCTCGGTCTTGGCGAGCGTCTCGGGGGTCGCGGTCAGCACCCAGGGGTCCACCGACGACGTCCGCTCGAACACCTGCACCCGATTGACCCCGAGCTTCGCGTCGCGCACCACGGTGTAGAACCACAACGGATACTTCGCGAACCGGGGCACCTCGACGTCCGTGACCTCGCCCCGGGCCGTGTCGTCCTCCTGGGTCTTGGCCGATCGCTGCAGCACCTCGAACGAGCCGGTGTCGATCGCGAGCACGGCCCCCTGCTCGACCGTCGACAACGGCTTGGGGTCGAGAAGCTCGACCGCAGACTCGCGGACCTCGCGGTACTGGGCGAGCACCTTGGTCACCTCGCTCCTGCTCGCGGCCGCCTTGTCGAGCCGGAGGTCGTCGCGTGCGTGCGGCACCGCGCAGGCCGAGAGGCTCAGCGAGCAGACCAGGGCCAGGACCGTTCGCCTCATGCGCGACCCTCCCTGCCAGGACCGTCGTCGCCCTCGTTGCCGTGAGGGCCGGCATCGGGCTCGTCGTCGACCACCTCGAACTCGTCCAGCTCGTCCGCGCCGACCTCGTGCTCGACGCCGTGCTCGTCGACGAACACGTAGACGACCTGCTCGGGCCCGGGCGCGACAGGCGCCTCGGAGGCGAGCTCGGCGGCGGTCGGGACCCCCGGCACGACGATCTGCGGCACGGTCGGCGTCGACGGCTCGGCAGGCTCCACCTCGTCGACGACCTCCTCGACGACGTCCAGGTCGGCCGCCTCCTCTGCGGTGATCTCGTGCTCCACACCGTCGTCGTCGACATACACGTAGACCACCTCCTCCACCTCGTGGGTCGCCTCTGGGACGTCGCCCTCGTCGCCCTCGTCGTCGCTCCAGTCGTCGTCCGCCCAGCGCGACCGGAGCACCATCACGCCGATCCAGACGGCCGCCAGGCCCAGCAGCAGCGCCGAGACGCCCTTGGCGAAGCCGCCCTTGACACCGTAGGCCACCGTGACCTCGAGACCTGCGAGGTTGGACGAGCCCACCGACAGGACGGCGATCGAGACCGTCTCGTCGGGCAGCTGCGCACTGATCGACGCGCCGCCGAGACCCGCGGAGCTCTTGATCCACCAGTCGACGGCGGTGGGTGCACCCGGAAGGTTGGGCTGCCCCTTCACGGCCCGGGTCTGCAGCTTCCACGGCGGGCTGAGCGACGTGACCTCGAGCCTCTGCGTCTTGGCCACGTAGTTCTGGACGTCGACGGTGTTGCCGAGGCCGACGAACACCGGCTTGCGGACGGGAACCTCGACCAGCACGTCGACCTGAACGTTGGCCCAGCGGATGACCTTGGGTGCTGTCACCACGGCGATGTCGTCGGTCTCGATCGCGTGCGGACCGGTCGAGAGCCGGCTGTCAGGCCCGAGGACGACCATCGCGGCGACGCCCGCCACCGCGACGAGCACGCCGAGCACCGACAGCGCCCAGCCCGTCAACGTCCGCATCGACACTCTCTTCGCAGGGGTCACCCGGAGCGGTGACGCGCCTGCGACCCTACCGCCCAGTAGCCCGTCCCGCCGTGAGGCGACGACACCTCGGGGCACC
>JBEVGQ010000108.1:0-11391 GCA_040511655.1 Aeromicrobium sp.
CCCGATCGGACGATCGGGGCCCTTCGTCGTGCTGCCGGGCGGCTACTGCGTCGTCGTGCCGCCGTCGGAGCCGAGGGTCACCTCGGCCTTGTTCTTCTGGCCGTCACGGGTGTAGCCGACCGTGATCTTCTGACCCGGGTTGAAGCCGCGCACGGCGGCGACGAGCGCTTCTGAGCTGGGGACCACCGCGCCGTTGACGGACGTGATCACGTCGCCCTCCTTGAGGCCGGCCTTGTCGCCGGCGCCGTCGGCGGTGAGGCTCTTGATCTGGGCGCCGACGCCGGTGATGCCGTCGGTGCCGAGGAAGCTGTCGACCGTGACGCCGATCTGGGCGTGGGCGACGGTCTTGCCCGCGATGAGCTGCTTGGCGACGTTCTTGGCCAGGTCGACCGGGATGGCGAAGCCCAGGCCGATGGATCCTGCCTCACCCGACGTCGTGCCGCCCGACCGGATCGCGGAGTTGATCGCGATGACCCGACCCTGCAGGTCGACCAGCGGGCCGCCGGAGTTGCCCGGGTTGATCGCCGCATCGGTCTGGACGGCGGGGAACGTGGTGGGGCTGCCGCCGGCGCCGTCGCTGGACGACACGGGACGGTTGAGGGCCGAGACGATGCCCTGCGTGACGGTGCTCTCGAGACCGAACGGCGAGCCGATCGCGACGACCTCCTGGCCCACCTTGAGGGTGGACGAGGTGCCGAGCGTGGCCGGGGTGAGCCCCGTCTTGCCCTCGGCCTTGATGACGGCCAGGTCGGTCTTGGGATCGGTGCCGACGACCTCGGCCTTGGCGTTGGTGCCGTCGTTGAACGCCACCGTGATGATGCCGTTGTCGCCGGCCACGGCGACCACGTGGTTGTTGGTCAGGATCTCGCCGTCGTCGCTGACGATGATGCCCGTGCCGGAGCCTGACTCCTGGCCGCCCTTGACGTTGATCTGCACGACCGACGGCAGCACCTTGTTGGCGACCTGCTCGACGGTGCCGGCAGGGGCGTTGGTCTGCGTGGCCTTGTTGCTGGCGTCGAGCGAGCTGACGGTCGTGCCGTCGCCACCGTCGTCCTGCTGGTTGAACGCCCAGGCACCGCCGTAGCCGGCACCGGCCGCGAGCACCAGGAACGCCAGCCCGCCGGCGACGACCCGGCCGCCCCGCCGCGGGCGGGCGGGGGTGCCGCCCGGGCCGTGGCCGCCTGCATCGGCTGCTGCGTAGGCGGGCGCGGCGAAGGCCGGGGTGGCGAACGACGCGGTCGCGTCGCGGTCGCCGAACGGCTCGCCGTGGGCGGCCGCAGGCTCGGGCTGCGACGGGTAGCGGTGGGTGTAGTCGTCGGCCGGGGGAGGCGGCGGGGTGGCCGCCTGGACGGGCTCGACCGGCTGGGCGACGGGAGGGGCCGGGGGCGCGGGGGGCGCCTGGGCGGGGACCTCGACCGTGGGCTCGTGGTCGGCAGGAGACAGCGTCGCGTCGTCGTGCGGTGCGGCGCCAGCGGGGGGCTGCTGGGCCGGCGGTGTGGCGTCTGCGCCGTCGTGACCCGTGGGCGGGGTGTACGGACGGTCGGCGAACGGATCGTGCGAATCGGTCATGGAAGTACATTCTCGCTCATGACTGAGACAGGTCTGAGATTGCCGTGTGAGCGCTCGAAGAAGCAGCAGGCGGCGGGTCAGCCCAGCTCGCTCGCGGTGGCCTCGGGCAGCACCAACGTGAACGTCGTGCCGCCTCCCGGGGCCGATGTCACGTCGACCGTCCCGCCGTGGCGCTCGGCGGCCCGCTTGACGATCGACAGCCCCAGCCCCGATCCCGGCAGCGTGCGGGCCTCGCTCGAGCGGTAGAACCGGTCGAAGATGTGCGGCAGGTCCTGCTCGTTGATGCCGGCTCCGTCGTCGGCGACGGTCAGCACGCCACCGGCCAGGCGCACCCGGATCTCTCCGTCGGGCGGGCTCCACTTGGCGGCGTTGTCGAGCAGGTTGGTCACGGCTCGCTCGAGCAGCTGCGGCTCGCCGATGACCATCCACGGCGACAGGTCGACGTCGATGTGCACGTCCTGGGCCCGCAGCCGCACGCGGTAGACCGCCTGGTTCACGACGTCGGCGAAGTCGAGCGGTGCCGGGTCGCGGGTCATGGGCTCGTCGCGCGCCAGCTCGACGAGGTCGCCCACGAGGGTCGTGAGCTCTTCGAGCTGGGCCCGGACGTCGCCCATGATCTCGTGCCGCTGCTCGTCGCTGAGACTGCGCTCGGCGTTGTCGGCGGCCTGACCGATCAGCTCGATGTTGGTGCGCAGGCTGGTCAGCGGTGTGCGCAGCTCGTGGCCCGCGTCGGCGACGAGCTGGCGTTGGCGCTCCTGCGAGGCGTCGAGGGCCACCAGCATCGCGTTGAACGAGGTCGTCAGGCGGGCGAGCTCGTCGCTTCCCCTGACCTCGATGGGGGTCAGGTCGGTCGTGCGGGCGACGTGCTCGGTGGCTTCGGTCAGGCGCCGCACCGGGCGCAGGCCGTTGGTCGCGACGGCCCAGCCGGCGATGCCGGCCAGCACGACGCCGGCGGTGCTCGCGAGCAGCAGGATGATCTTGAGCCGCTCGAGCGCGTCGCGGTTGGACTCCATCGACTGCACCAGCACCAGGGCCCGGCCCTTGTAGGCGGGCACGGCCACGACACGGTGCGGGACGCCTTGGATCGATACGGTGCGCGCCGAGACCTTGCGCTCCCCGATGGAGACCTCGAGCTCGCGGTATCCCTTGAGCTTGGCGTACTCCGACGAGCCGTTCTGGACATTGCCGATGAGCTGCCCCGACTGGACGATGAACGGCTGGATGCCGATGTAGGCGAGCGCATTGGTCGAGGGATCGCTGAGGAGCGGTTCGTTGATCCCTGCGCTGACGGCGGCGTTGGCGCGACGGATCATCGAGTCGTCGAGCGAGCTGGTGAACTCGGCACGCACGGTCACGAACACGACGGCGCTGACCATGCCGAGCGTCATGGCGACCGCTGCCGTGGTGAGGACGGCGACGCGCAGGGCCAGCGACATGCGCCGGCTGATCTTCTGCAGTGCTCGGTGGCCCGCGTCGATCACGGAGGAGTCTCGCGCAGGACGTACCCGACGCCGCGCACGGTGTGCAGCAGGCGGGGCTCGCCCTCGGCCTCAAGCTTGCGTCGCACGTAGCCGACGTACACCTCGAGCGAGTTGGCCGTGGTCGGGAAGTCGAAGCCCCAGACCTCTTCGAGGATGAACGACCGCTCGAGCACCCGCTTGGGCCGTTGCAGGAACAGCTCGAGCAGAGCGAACTCGGTGCGGGTGAGCGACAGCGAGCGGTTGCCGCGGGTGACGTCGCGCGTGACGGGGTCGAGCGACAGGTCCGAGAACGTCAACGGCTTCTCGTCGGGCTCGACCTGGGCGGCCCGGCTCGATCGGCGCAGCAGCGAGCGCACGCGGGCCAGCAGCTCCTCGAGCGCGAACGGCTTGGTGAGGTAGTCGTCGGCACCCGCGTCGAGACCGTCGACGCGGTCGGAGACGGCGTCGCGCGCGGTCAGCACCAGGATCGGCACGTCGTTGCCGGCGCCGCGGAGTGCGCGGGTCGCCTCGAGTCCGTCGAGTCGCGGCATCATGACGTCCATGATGATCGCGTCGGGGTCGATCTGGGGCACGCGGGCGAGCGCCTCGGCGCCGTCGGAGGCGAGCTCGACGGTGTAGCCGTTGAACTCGAGCGACCGGCGAAGCGAGTCGCGGACGGCACGGTCGTCGTCGACGACAAGGATGCGCATGGGGCCAGTCTGCCCGGCATGCCTGAGATCGCGCTGAAAGATGGCCGGACTGGTCAGGCGGTGCGGCCCGCGAGCAGGTCCTTGGCGGCCGCTGCGGCCCGGGCGCCGTAGGTGCCGCCGAACAGCACCGAGTGCACGAGCAGGGGGTGCAGCTGGTGCAGCGCCAGGCGCTCGTGCCAGCCCTCGGCGAGGGGCGACGCCTCGTCGTAGGCGTCGAGGATGCGCTGCAGGTGCGGCGCCCCGAACAGCGAGAGCATCGCGAGATCGGTCTCGCGGTGGCCCCCGTGCGCCGCGGGGTCGATGACCCACACGTCGCCGTCGGCGCCCCAGACGAGGTTGCCCGACCACAGGTCGCCGTGGATGCGCGCGGGCGGCTCGGCAGGCCCCGCGAGGTCGTGGATGCGACGCATCGCCGACTCGATCGTGGCGGCCTCGTCGGTCGTCAGGGAGCCGCGGTCGACGGCGGCGCGGACGTACGGCATGACCCGGCGCGACGCGAAGAACTCCGGCCAGGTCGGCAGCGTGCGGTTGGGCAGGGGCGCCATGCCGATGTAGCCGTCGCGCGGTCCGCCGAACGTCTCGGCCCCCGCGCGGTGGGTGGCGGCGAGGCTGCGGCCGAACCTCTCGGCGAGGTCGGTGGTCGGCTTGCCGGGCTCGACCCAGTCGAGCACCAGGCAGTCGTCGGCGACCGCGAGCACCTGGGGCGTCCTGGCTCCTGCGGCCTCGGCGAGCCAGCGGAGCCCCTCGGCCTCGCGCTCGAAGAAGCCTTCGGGAGCATGCGGGCGCGTCTTGATGATCGCGCCGCGGCCGTCGGTCAGGCGCAGTCGGGTGGACGTGCAGATGTCGCCGCCGGCCACCGGGGTCGTCGAGACGACGCCGAGGCCGAGGAGCGTCTCCGCCCGGGCGGCGGTCCCTGCCATGCGTGCCATGCCCCCGACGTTACCGTCTGGACGCAGGCAGGTCTCACGACTGGACGCGAGGCCCGTCGCCGATCAGGCCGGGCAGCCGCGAGACCAGCTCGTCGGTCGTGCGCTCGATCATGGCCAGGACGTCGCGGAACCCGTCGGTGCCGCCGTACCAGGGGTCGGGCACCTCGTCGTCACGCGCCTCGGGGTCGAACTCGCGGAACATCCGCACGTGGCCCTCGCGCAGCCCGGACGCCGGGGCCTGGTCGACGATGTCGGCGAAGTTGGTGCGGTCCATCGCCAGCACCAGGTCGTGCTCGGCGAACCAGTCGGCCGAGAACGTCCGAGCACGGTGCCGGGACGGGTCGTAGCCGGCGTCGCGCAGCACCGCGGCGGCACGTCGGTCCATCGGCTCACCCGCGTGCCACGCGCCCGTGCCGGACGAGCTGACCTCGACCCGGTCGTCGAGCCCGGCCCGCACCAGCCGGTCGTCGAGGACGACATGGGCGATGGGTGAGCGGCAGATGTTGCCGAGGCAGACCAGCGCGATGCGGTACGTCACGTTCAGTCGCGGGAGCCCACGAAGGCGCCGACGATGCTCTGGCTCACCGAGATGACGATCGAGGCCGCCACGGCCCACCAGAAGCCGTCGATGTGGAACGCGACGTCGAAGGCGTCGGTGATGCGCTCGGTGAGCAGCAGCAGGACCGCGTTGATCACGAGCAGCGCGAGGCCGAGGGTGACGATGATGAAGGGCAACGACAGGACCTTGATGATCGGTCCGATGAGGCTGTTCACGAAGGTGAAGACCAGCGCCACGACGAGCACGGCGACGATGCGCGTCGCGGCGGACTCGCTGGGGTCGCCGATCGCCATGTGGGTGCCCAGCAGCCAGGCGGCGACGGACAGCGCGACGGCGCTGACGATCCAGGTCGAGAGAAAGCGCTCCATCGGACGATTGTCGCATCCGGGCCCGACGGGGCGCGGGACTACGGGGCGGGGATCGTCAGCTCGACCCTGCGGGACGTCTGTGCGAGCACGATGCCGGCCAGGACGGCCACCGCCCCCACGACCTGCACGGCGGTCAGCGACTCGCGGAACCACGCCCAGCCGAGCACCACGGCGATGACGGGCTCCAGCATCGCGACGACCGTCACGATCGTGGCCGGCAGGTGGCGCAGCGCGAGCATCCCGAGGAAGAACGGCACGACCGTCCCGAGCACCACGACGACCCCGATCACCAGCCACGGGTCGACCGAGATGCCGTCGAGGCGGCCCAACCCGTCGGTCGTGGCGGGCAGGTCGGGCGTGGTCCAGATCGGCTGCAGGAGGTTCATCGCCACGGTCGCCGCGACGAACGCCCACAGGATCACCCGCAGCGGGTCGTCGACACCGACGTTGTGCTCGCCCAGCAGGAAGTACGCCGCGAAGCAGACGGCGGCCAGCAGCGCCATCACGACACCGAGACCGTCGAAGGCCAGCCCGTTCCACACGCGGCTCACCACCGCGAGCCCCACGACGGAGAGGGCGACCGCGGCCCACATGCGCGGGCGCACGTGCTCGCGCCGGACGAAGCGGACCCACAGGACGACGAGCACCGGGGCGAGGTACTCGATCAGCAGGGCGATGCCGAGCGGCAGACGGTCGATCGCGACGTTGTAGGTCAGCTGCAGGCCGAGGACCCCGACGAGCCCCAGCGCGACCACGAGCAGCAGGGCCGTTCCGCGGGGTCGGACGAGCGCGGAGCGCCGGAAGCAGGCCGCATAGGCGCCGAAGACGAGGGTGGCGCCCGTGATGCGAAGGGTCGTGAACGACTCGGGGCTCAGGCCAGCACCCATCGCGACCCGCGAGACGCCGCCGTTGACGCCGAACAGCACGGCGACGGCGATGATCAGCGCGTAGCCGAGGCGCGGGTTGGGATGCGGCACGCGCTGATTCTGTCAGGCGTCCGCGGCGCGGATAGTCTCGGCGCATGACGACTCCCCGTGCGCGGCAGGCGCTCGACGGCATCCCGGTCTACCGGGCCGGCAAGGCGGCCCTGAGCGACGACCACAAGCTGTCGAGCAACGAGAACCCGTTCCCGCCCCTGCCGGGCGTCATGGAGCGCGCCGCGGCCGAGCTGGGGCGGATGAACCGCTACCCCGACGCCGGCATGACCGACCTGTACGAGGCCCTCTCGCAGCGGTTCGGGCTGCCGGTCGACCACTTCGCCGCCGGCACCGGCTCGGTGGCCGTCCTGTTCGCCCTGCTCACGGCCCACCTCGAGCCCGGTGACGAGATCGTCTACGCCTGGCGCTCGTTCGAGGCGTACCCGATCGCCGCCGACCTGACGGGCGCGACGACGGTGCGCGTCCCGCTGCGTCCCGACGCGACGCACGACCTCGACGCGATGGCGGCGGCAGTCACCGAGCGCACCAAGGTCGTGCTCGTCTGCACCCCCAACAACCCCACCGGCCCGGTCGTGACGGCAGACGCGCTGGCCGGCTTCCTCGCGTCCGTCCGCGACGACGTGCTGGTCGTGGTCGACGAGGCCTATGTCGAGTTCGTCCGCGACCCGCAGGCCGCCAGCGGTCTCGCGCTGCTCGCCGAGCATCCCAACGTCGTCGTGCTGCGGACGTTCTCGAAGGCCTACGGCCTGGCCGGGCTGCGGGTCGGCTACGCGATCGCCCGTCCCGAGGTCGCGGTCGCGATCCGCAAGGCGACGCCGCCGTTCGCCGTGACCGACCTGTCGCAGGCGGCGGCCGTCGCCTCGCTGCAGTCCCACGACGAGCTCGACCGCAGGGTCGACGCGATCGTCGAGGCGCGGGTGGCGATGGTCGACGCGCTGCGGGCGCAGGGCTGGGACGTGCCCGACACCGAGGCCAACTTCGTGTGGCTGCCGCTCGGCGACGACGCACTCGGGTTCGCGGCCTCGTGCGACCCGGTGTCGGTACGCCCCTTCGCCGGCGAGGGCGTGCGGGTCAGCATCGGTGCGCCCGAGGTCAATGCCCAGCTGTTGGCGATCGCCGGCGCCTGGAGGTCGGCCCGAGCCTGACTGGATCGCCTGGGGCGCAGGGGCTACGGTGGACCCAGGTGTGACGCCGGTCATACCCGCGTGAGTCGCCCGACCGTCCCGACACCATGGGGCCAGGTCGTCTCACCGCTTCGACTCCGGCACGGAGACCCCGTCCGCCGGATGATGGAGGACACGCATGGACTCATCGACCGACCCCAGCCCGCAGCCCCCGCTCGTCCAGCTGCTCACCCCGAGCGGCGAGCGCGTGAACGACCCGGAGCACTCCTTCGACGGCGACCGCGCCGAGATCGAGGCCATCTACCGCGACATGGTGATGACGCGTCGCGTCGACACCGAGGCGTACGCGCTGCAACGCCACGGCGAGCTCGGTCTGTGGCCGCCCGCCCTCGGCCAGGAGGCCGCGCAGATCGGCTCGGCCCGTGCCCTGCGCGACCACGACTTCGCGTTCCCGACCTACCGCGACCACGGCGTCGCCTGGTGCCGCGGCGTCGACCCGACCCTGCTGCTCGGCATCTTCCGCGGTGCCGACCTCGGCGGCTGGGATCCGGCCGACCACGGCATCGCGCTGCCCAACATCATCATCGGCGCCCAGACGTTGCACGCCACCGGCTATGCGATGGGGCTGTCGCTCGAGGGCCTCGTCGGCTCGGGTGACCCCGATCGCGACAGCGCCGTCATCGCCTACTTCGGCGACGGCGCCACCAGCCAGGGCGACGTCAGCGAGGCGCTCGACTGGGCCGCGGTGCACCAGTCGCCGGTCGTCTTCTTCTGCGAGAACAACCACTACGCGATCTCGGTGCCCGTCGCGAGCCAGACCCGGGTGCCGATCGTCCAGCGGGCGTCAGGGTTCGGGCTGCCGGGCGTCCGCGTCGACGGCAACGACGTGCTGGCCTGCCTCGCGGTCACCCGTCGTGCCCTCCAGCGGGCGCGCGACGGCGAGGGACCGACCCTGATCGAGGCGGTGACCTACCGCATGGGCGCCCACACGACGTCCGACGACCCGAGCCGCTACCGCGACTCTGCCGAGGTCGATGCATGGAAGGCCAAGGATCCGCTCGAGCGCGTGCGCCGGCTGCTGGTGGCCGAGGGCACGTCCGAGGCGTTCTTCGCCGACCTCGAGTCGGAGGCCGACGAGCTCGGCGCCCGACTGCGCACGGCGTGCCACCAGATCCCCGAGCCCGATCTCGCCGAGCTGTTCGACCACGTCTTCGTCGAGAGCACGGTCGAGAACCGGCAGCAGCAGGCCGAGCACGTCGCCTGGCGCGACTCGCTCGAGGGGAGCGTGGTCGCGTCATGACCCGCATGACGATGGTCAAGGCGCTCAACACAGGCCTGCGGGCCGCGCTCGAGAATGATCCCAAGGTCGTCCTGATGGGCGAGGACATCGGGCCCCTCGGCGGGGTCTTCCGGGTCACCGAGGGGCTGCAGAAGGACTTCGGCGACGGCCGCGTCATGGACACGCCGCTCGCGGAGTCGGCGATCGTCGGCACCGCCGTCGGCCTGACGTTCCGCGGATTCCGTCCCGTGATCGAGATCCAGTTCGACGGATTCGTCTACCCCGCCTACGACCAGATCGTCAGCCAGGTGGCCAAGCTGCACTTCCGCAGTCGCGGACGCGTGCGCATGCCCATCGTCATCCGCATCCCGTACGGCGGAGGCATCGGCGCGGTCGAGCACCACTCGGAGAGCCCGGAGGGGCAGTTCGCCCTGACCGCCGGCCTCAAGGTCGTCACCTGCTCCGACCCCAACGACGCGCACTGGATGATCCAGCAGGCGATCGCGTCGGACGACCCGGTCGTCTTCATGGAGCCGAAGCGTCGCTACTGGGAGTCCGGCGAGGTCGACACCGAGTCGGCGCCTGCGCCGCTGTGGTCGTCGCGGGTCGTGCGTCCCGGCAGTGATGCCACCCTCATCACGTACGGACCCATGGTCAAGACGTGCCTCGACTCGGCTCGGGCCGCCGAGGTCGACGGGCTCGACCTCGAGGTCATCGACCTGCGGACGTTGTCACCGCTCGACCTCGGCCCCGTCGTCGAGTCGGTGAGGCGCACAGGCCACGCGGTCGTCGTCCACGAGGCGGCTCGCACGCTGGGGCTCGGTGCCGAGATCGCCGCGCGCGTCGGCGACGAGTGCTTCTACTCGCTCGAGTCGCCCGTGCAGCGGGTCACCGGCTACGACATGCCGTACCCGCCGAGCCGCGTCGAGCACGACTTCCTTCCCGGGCTCGACCGCATCCTCGACGCCGTCGACCGCGCTCGCGCGTACTGAGAGGCACCGCATCATGAACGAGTTCGCACTGCCCGACGTGGGCGAGGGCCTGACCGAGGCCGAGATCATCGGCTGGCGGGTCGCCGTCGGAGACACCATCGAGGTCAACGACGTCATCGTCGAGATCGAGACCGCCAAGTCGTTGGTCGAGCTGCCGAGCCCCTACGCAGGAGTCGTCCAGAGGCTGCACGCGGCCGAGGGCGACACGGTCGAGGTGGGCCGCCCGATCATCACGATCGGCGACGGGGCGCAGGTTCCTGCAGACCCTCAGCCCGAACGGCAGGCGATGCTGGTCGGCTACGGGCCTGGTGCCGAGCAGGTCGCGCGGCGTCGCCGCGTCGCCCCGCCGCAGACGGTCGCCTCGGTCGACGTCGAGAAGGTCGCGGCCCCCAAGCGTCCGTTGGCCAAGCCGCCCGTGCGCAAGCTCGCCAAGGACCTCGGTATCGACCTGTCCGAGGTCATCGCCACGGGCGAGGTCGTGACGAGGGCCGACGTCCAGGCACATCTCGCCTCGCATCGGACCGCGGCGACGGAGACCCCGGCCCCGCGGTTGCCGGACGACGAGACCCGCATCCCGATCAAGGGCGTGCGCAAGTGGACGGCCGAGGCGATGGTGCGGTCGGCGTTCACGGCGCCGCACGTCACCGAGTGGGTCACGGTCGACGTCTCCCGCACGATGGAGCTGGTCGCGGCGCTCAAGAAGAACCGGACCTTCGCCGACGTCCGCGTCTCGCCCACGCTGATAGCGGCCAAGGCGATCTGTCTCGCGATGCGTCGCACCCCCGAGCTCAATGCACGGTGGGACGACGAGGCGCAGGAGATCGTCCTCAAGCGGTCGGTCAACCTCGGCATCGCGGCCGCCACCGACCGCGGCCTGGTCGTGCCCAACGTCGTGGCCGCCGACCAGCTGTCGTTGGTCGACCTCGCGTCGGCGATCGGAGAGCTGACCGCGACGGCTCGCGAGGGACGCACGCAGCCGGCGCAGATGTCGGGCGGCACGTTCACGCTCACCAACATCGGTGTGTTCGGCATCGACGCTGGGACGCCGATCCTCAACCCGGGGGAGTCCGGCATCCTCGCGCTCGGCTCGATCGAGCGCAGGCCGTGGGTCGACGAGCACGACCAGGTCGTCCCGCGCTGGGTCACGACGCTGGCGCTCAGCTTCGACCACCGCGTCGTCGACGGCGAGCAGGGCTCGCGCTTCCTGGCCGACGTCGCCGCGATCCTGCGCGACCCGGCGATGGCACTGACCTTCTGACCCACCCCGGATCTGCGGACTTCCGGACCCTTCTCGGCCCCTGGGGAGGTCCCCTCCTCCGCAGGTCCGGGTCGGTCAGTAGGTCAGGGCCAGGGCCGGGTCGCGCAGGATCGCGGCGACGTCGGCGAGGAAGCGTGATCCCTGCTCGCCGTCGACGACCCGGTGGTCGAAGCTCAGCGCCAGGGTGGTGACCCACCGCGGCACG